>CAZFEY010000067.1:0-1516 GCA_964518135.1 uncultured Candidatus Saccharibacteria bacterium | reverse complement strand
CAACACCAGTCACCGCTTTCAGCGGGACCCCGTCAGAGACGGTGACTGCCACCTCAACCCAGTCAACGCCATAGGCTACGGTCGCACGCCGCCAGAGCCTTTGACGACGGAGCGCGGGCGAAGCACCTAATTAATCACTTTGGAAGAACTCAATAAAAACATAGAAAAATTTCTCCCCTTCTTGGAAGATCTTCGCCGCCGATTGTACCGTGGGGCAATCTTGTTTGGTATATTCTTTTTTGTGGGCTTTTTCTCTACTGGAACGATTCTGAAAAAAATATTGGATACTATCCATCTCGACGAGGTTACAATAGCCACTTCCTCGCCATTTCAGTTTGTCGATATAGCAATGAATTTCGGGTTTTTCTTAGCTATTATGGTTTGTATCCCATATATAATTTATAGCTTTTATGTCTTCATTGTACCCGCATTAACTAAAGACGAGAAAATAAAATTATTGAGTTCTATCCCTTTAAGCATTGGACTTTTCATCATCGGATTTTCTTATGGGTTTTTTATTCTTTCTTTTGCTTTAGAAATATTGGCTTCCATGAATGTTCGTTTAGGGATTGCCAATTTTTGGAATATCGGTCAATTTTTGTCGCAAATATTTATCACATCCGCACTGTTGGGATTAGTCTTTGAATTTCCCCTCCTTCTGACTCTACTTATAAAACTGGGTCTAATCACACCCCAAAACCTCAAAGACTGGAGGCGTGTCGCCTACTTCATAATGTTTCTTTTGGGCGCTTTACTTCCACCCACTGATGGTTTATCATTAATAGCGATGACATTGCCACTTGCGTTATTATACGAATTGACAATATTATTAAATAACAAAAACCATTATGTATGGACTAGGACCTAAAGAAATAATCATTTTGGCTTTTGTTCTTGTTTTGCTTTTCGGTACAAAGAAAATCCCAGAACTTGTACGAGGTGTTGGTGATGCTGTTAGGCACGTCAAGAATGGTTTTTCAGATGAGAAAAAGGAGACAACCGATAAAAAATAGCTAAAATCGCATAACCATTGTCTGACCGCTTTACTTCCACCCACTGATGGTTTACCATTAATTGTGGTGGATTATTATTAAGTAATAAAAAAATATCATGTTTGGATTTGGAACTACTGAAATAATTCTTGTGGCTGGTCTGCTCATCCTGTTTTTTGGAGCAAAGAAAGTATCAGATCTTGCTCGCAATGTTGGGGAAGCTATCAAGCATATCAGAGGTGGGTTTTCAGATGAGGCAAAAAAGGACACAACCGATAGAACCAGATAGAAATCATGAAGGTTTCTGTGCGCTGATGTGTAGGGTAAGCTACTTCGACAGGTCGTTCGACCTTGAGGGTCTCAGACCCGATAGGCTCAGGGTAAACCAGAATAAAATATGAAGAGCTGGAAACGTATTACTTTAGTAATTTCTGTTTTGATTGGAGGTACTACGTCTTTTGGCTATTGGTCTATCAATCAATTTGATAGCGCGTTTGATAATTTAAGCGCATCGAATCTCGCAA
>CAZFEY010000066.1:0-1554 GCA_964518135.1 uncultured Candidatus Saccharibacteria bacterium | reverse complement strand
CCCTCGATATTCGTCATGGCGGAAATTATATCAAAAAGGTCAACAAAAAACCGCCTTTCGGCGACTATTTAAAAAATATGACCTTAAACCATTGCTACTCTATTGTTAATCGATCTTCATCAGGCACTTGCACTTCTTGCTCCACACTCCCTTCAGATTCATCAAAGTCTATCGCAGGGAGTCCAAAGCGCGCTCTTTTTACATTTATACGAACCCTGAATTCAGCTTCCGTAATTTCTCCTTTTAATTTGAGAGCTAAAGGACTATCTACTGAGGGAGGTATGTCAAACTCTTCTCCAATGACCTCCACCATAGCAGGATAATATCACTTTTTGTCAAATTGTCAACAAAAAACCACCCTAGAGATATGAGTATTTTTTGCTTATTTTGGTTCTATAAAAAAGTATCAGTGGATAAATAAGCATAACAATCCCTAGGAAAATGAAGATAATAAATGGCTTTTTTTCATATAAAAAGCTAATCAGTACAAAACTAATTCCTATTAACCTACCAGTAGCAAGAGCGAGTTCCCTGCCCGGGATTCCCACTCTTAAATTTGGAGTCGAATCGATAACCATTGCCGTTGAGATGTTCCAAAATACTGGAGTTAGAAAAGAAATAATTCCGGCAAGTACCACCCAAGTAAAAAGCTTCTCAATACCAAACGGGAAAAGGAAAGTAGCAAAAGCCATTGTAAGAGTAACAGGATATAAAAAGACAGCGCGTTTCTGAAGTTTGTCTGAGATTTTGCCAACAGAAAGCGTTGCCACTACCGATAGAATTGCCAGATAGGTAAGAAAAATTCCATAGCCTAGGGAATCTTTAATAAAGAAAAGCGTATAAATTGGGATAAAAGCAAAAATTAGCGCTTCCCAGATTCCTTCTATAAATATAAAAGCTCTAGTTTTTGAAATTTCTTGCAACGAGTCTTCAATGCTATAGGTAATCTGAAAATGATTCTGAAATTTTATTAGAAAAACTGCTACCGCAAGGGTTGCAAAAGAGAGTATCCATCCAAACCAAATATTAATATGCGCAACAAAACCGGCAAAGAGTGGCGCGAAAACTCCTATCAAAGGCGGAATTGCAAACATAATTCCCGATGACAAGCCTGTTTTTTCTTTAGAACTAGCCTCAAAATGAGCAATATTATAAAAAATAAAGAAAAGATATAAGTTAAATCCGTTAAAGACCGCAGAAAGATAATATTGGCCTGCGGATTTAACGTCTATTACCAAGAGTATAGATGCGAAAAGACAAATTAGGGCAAGGTACCAAGAAATTTTTGAGGAAAGATTTTTGTTAAGGAAAAAGAAAAGCAAAATCTGCGCTCCGAATGCCACCAGTAACCCTATTGTCATTTCGATAAAACCAATTCCTTGAGAATAGACATGTGGAAGAACAATTGTTCGAAGCGTCGAACCAGTCCAAAGGAAGAAGATATAAAATATAAGAAGCCTAACAAATGACCTATTCATAGATTGAGTTTAGCAAAAAAGTCAACAAAAAACCGCCTTTCGGCGGTTTTTTTATTTGTACTAACGATCCCGGCTT
>CAZFEY010000065.1:0-1609 GCA_964518135.1 uncultured Candidatus Saccharibacteria bacterium | reverse complement strand
ACCGGGGTTTACGGGATGAAAACCCGCCGTCCTAGGCCTCTAGACGATGGGGCCAGGATACCGTACGGTACCTGACTTTCCGCTCCACCGTTTCTCCTCTCAAATTTCCTTACGGAATTTTGTAATTTAAATACTTTTAAGTTGCAAAAAAAGAACTAGCCTCAATTTGAGGTTTTGCATATTTTATCATTTCGAGGTTATTTAATCTAGTTCTTATCCCAACCAGTTTTCTTTCAACTTCAGAAGGTAAGCGAAAGCTTTGTTTTTTTTGGCCAACTTCATAATATCTCCCCGCATATGAATTACTCCGGGTAAAACTGAAGCGAAGATTATCAATGCAACAATTGGCAGGAGATATTTGTCTACATCGGGAATCGAACGACCTAAATAGTATCCGGCCAGGGTCATTCCGGCCCCCCAAAGAAGACCTCCGAAAACGTTGTAGCTAATGAATTTTTTATACTCCATATCTGCCATTCCGGCGACAATCGGAACAAAAGTGCGTACGGCCGGGACGAATCTGGCGAGAATCAAAGCTTTGCCGCCGTGCCTTTCATAAAATTTATTCGCTCTTTTGATATATTCCTTTTTGAAGAAAAAGCTTTCACGCCGGCTCAAAAGCCATTTGGCAAATTTTCCTCCCATCCAAAAACCAACCGAATCTCCTCCAATTGCTCCGATCACAATGAGCGGTACAAGAATTTTTATGTCAAGAATTTGCTGGGATGCCAAAAACCCGGCCGTAAAAAGAAGTGAATCTCCCGGAAAAAAGAACCCGAAAAAAAGTCCGCTTTCGGCAAAAATCATAAAAAAGATGCCGAAGTAGCCTATTGTTTTTACAAGCTCTATAAGATCGATCCCAAGAAATTCCATACAAGAGTTAATTTTAGAGAAGTAAGGGGGTTATTACAATAAGTTATTCTTTCTTGTTTCGAGTGCTTTTTCGATAAAGAGGAGTTGGTCTTTAGGAAGTAGAGGAAGAGTGTCAAATGCAAAAAAGGCAGCTTCTGAAACTTCTTTCGAGGGAGTGAACTCTCCCCCCATGAATGTACCCACATATCTGGAAAGTTTTTCTAATATCGTTTAGAATAATAGTCAGTATGTCACGAGGTAGTAATAATTTACCTTTTTATCAACCACCTTCAAGGGCAGCGGCAAGACTAAAAACGCAATCTTTTATTAGTCGATTAAGGCGTAGAATTTTTTTAAGAAAAATCTATGGTAAAAGAAAGCAAGATACTTAACCTCGCGAGAACCTTGTAACATACCATTGACCCTCTTTACTTCTTTGGTATAATACAGTTATAAGCAATGGAAAAAGTTTAACTAGATGGCATTTAATGCTTAATTTGGCAGCCGCCATCTGGCGGCTTTTTTCTTTTTAGATATTTTTGCTCTTTTACAAGTGAAGATTAGTAAGGTTAACAAGCCAAATATGGTTTGTTATTCAAAATATGGTTGGAAGCGATGATCACAGAGAGCACTGAGAAACGATGAATGCACTGAGAATTTTCTCTTTACATTCTATTATTTCTGTGCCTTTTGTGATTACTTTTTGAGGATTTGATCCTGGTCCAGGACGAACGCTAGCGGCGTGCTTTAAGCATGC
>CAZFEY010000064.1:0-1778 GCA_964518135.1 uncultured Candidatus Saccharibacteria bacterium | reverse complement strand
TCCCAATATTTTCCTTGTTCTCCTGCGCAATGAGCAGCTTCTGCCGCCATATCTCCGCCAACAACTGGAAAATCTTTGTAGACTAGTTTTACTTTGCCGGTATCAATATAATCTTTCTTAATCGACGGAAGTGTTTCTGTGTGAAACTTACCGCAAAAAGAGCAAGCAAAGTCAGCGTACTCAACCAATGTGATGGGAGCGTTTTGGTCTCCGAGTACCGGCCAACCATTAATATCAACAGATATGTCGATTGGTCCTGGCGTGCCAAGATCATCTTCTATATCGGTATCGTTCGCCGTGTTTGTTTTTGGTCTGGCGGTGCCATTAGAGAAATAAACGGCCCCGGCAATTAAAGCACCAGCAATAATAATTGCCACCGGGACAACATAAGAACTGCCCTGTGATTTATTCGTTGGCGTTGTTTGTATTTCTGTTTCCATGTTTTTGTTATTTTGTTTGATTATCGTTTTATTTAATTACTTTTCCAACCTTTAAGATATGAAACTATTTTATCAGTTTTTTTATTTGCCATCAACGCCCTGGACTCCGGTAAATTTCTCGAATTTTATTTTTTGCGGATCAATTGCCAGTTCTTCTAAAAATGTTTTTGTGGCTTGCACCATTGGTGGTGGACCAACCACGTACCAAATGGGTTTATAAATATCGATCGCCATTTCTTTTATGCATTCGGTATTGACGTAGCCAATGTGATTACAGAAAGTAAAATGCGGATTTGCTATTTTTAACTTTTCAAGTTCCTCGAGGTAAGCAATGCTTTCTACGGAATTGTTGGAATAAAGCAAAACCATAGGGTGTTCCAAATTTTCTTCGGTCGCAAATCTGATCATGCTAAGGCAAGGAGCTATTCCAATACCGCCAGCCACAAAGACTATCGATTCTCTTTGGTTTTCTGGCAAAGTGAATAATCCATAAGGTCCTTGTATTTCTACTTTGTGTCCGAGAGGTGATTCTTTTAAAGTCCTTTTAAAAGCGCTATCAGAGTCTCGGAAAGCAATTTCTAACCTGCCCTTTTCGTTTGGTGAAGAGACGATAGAAAATAACCTTAAATTTCCCTTTGGATCATTATAAAGCAATTCAGGGATTGTCAGTTTGATGTATTGCCCGGCTTTAAAATGGAAATCTTGCCCAGCCACATCAAAAGCGATTTCGGTAGTGCCTTCGATTATTTTTCTGCGCTCAATTACAAAGCTAGCAATCGCATTCATTTTCATTAAATAAATTTATTTCAGAACCTATTATCAATAAAGCATATTCTCGGACTTATATAAAGTGTCATATTAATTTACGCATATCATTAGTTTGACAATGAATCTTTTGGCTACTAAAATTAGTAGTAGATATTCTTATGGTATGGCTAGAAAAGTAATAAAAACAGCCCATGGCCCTTTCGAAGTAAAGCCTCAAGAGAAATCGGTTTTCATTTGTATGTGCGGTTTGTCGAAAAACCAGCCTTTCTGTGACGGTTCCCATGAAAAGACACTAGACGAACAAGAGGGAATATTTTATGAATACGACGACCAAGGGCATAGAAAAGAAATAAAACAAGAACAACAATGATTTTTGTTTTTACCGGCGATGGTAAGGGTAAAACCACTTCGGCTATCGGGCAGGCAATAAGAGCGATCGGGCAAAATAAAAAAGCCCTAATAGTGCAGTTTATCAAAAGTTCAAAATGGCCTACTGGCGAAGAGAAAATTATCAAAGAATTATCTCCGCGCTTTAAAATTATAAAAGGGGGCAAAGGATTCGTCGGTATT
>CAZFEY010000063.1:0-1818 GCA_964518135.1 uncultured Candidatus Saccharibacteria bacterium | reverse complement strand
ATGGCCAAATTTTCATTTTCACTGAGTCTTTTAACCATCAGATAACAAGCCAGTATTGCCAGGGTGCCGAAAATCGCCCCGGGGAGCCTAACCGCAAATTCGCTCAAACCAAAAATATAGACCGATGGGATGGCCAGATAAGAATAAAGAGGGAGTTTATAGTCGCCAAAGCTCCGGAGCGTTAAGGGAAGAGTTTCTCCCCACATGTCTTTGCCGGTTTTAAGCAAAGAATAAGCATCATAGCCCAAACCCGCCTCGTCCTGGGTAAAGCCGGCGGGGTATTTATCCAACCAGAGAACTCTCAAAAAAAGAGCAAGAAGTAAAATCGCGGGCAAAAAGAACCGCTTCATACTCTAGATTATATCTTGGAAGCTTTAAGAAGTCGAAGAAAACGAGAAAAAACAAATAGAAAGAGGCGAAGGAAAATAGCCGCAAGGAATACTAAAACAAGCGTTCTAAGTTTTTGTATATTCCCTTCTAAATATAACTAGTAACCAAATAAAAACAACCATGTTTGAGATAGTTAAGAGATTCTCTATCAATCGACTAGAGAAAAAAGTAATAAGAGTATTTATTCGGGGCACCCACCAAAAGTGGTAAAGATTTATAAGATGAATCCCCGCAAGAATAAAGAAAACCCGTTTAATTTTTTTGTCAAAACCGCTCAAGGGAGACAGGAAAAGAAGAACGGGGTAAAAATAGCGTTCGTGCACTCTGGTTAAAAACAAAAAACCGCTAAAGGCGATTAGAGCGGCTGCCAGAAGAAAACCTTTGGGATTTTCTTTTTTGCGTAGCTGCCAAAACAAATAAATTGCTGACAGTCCAAAAATAACTAAACCAAAAATAGAAGCGGGAACTCCTAAGAATAGGGTACTTTCTCCCCTCGCTTCAAAACCGAAAATTAGTGCCCAGAGATTAAATGCATTAGCAACCAATTGTCCCAGTATTTCTTTTATGTCATCCCGATAAAGTTTTATTATCCAAGGAAAAGTGTTGTTTGGATGGAAAGGGATATGAACAAGATAAAATAAAACAAGGCTTGAAAATAAACCTTTCAAAAAAACACCAAACTTTATTTTTCTTAACCAGTAAACTGCAAAAATCGGCAAGATTAAAATACTTAAAGGCTTAACCAAAAAGGCAACTAGGTAAAGAAAGGGGGCCAGCGTTAATCTCTTTTTGTAAATTAAATAAAATGAGGCAAAAAGCGGTAAGGCAAAAAGACTTTCCGTCTGGCCCCAGAAAGCCGAGTTATACCAAATCGGGGGTGAAAAAAGAAAAAAGGAAGACGAAATTAAAGCGGACCTCTCACTTTTTAGTCCGACTACAAAAAGGTAAATTAGATACCCTATGCCTATATCAGCGGCAATTGCAGGGATTTTATTAAAAAATATTCTGCCTTTGTCGGAATTAAACCAAACAAAAAAGTTAGAAGGAAAAGATTTAATAAGAACATTCCCTATCCACAAAATATTTCTTGTTGCCTGATATAAATTTTGATTAGCCAGAAGAATGTAATAAAACCCGGGAGGATAATTGGGGTGTCCGGCATCTGTCGTGTCACGAAAATAAAAGTCGACAGTCCCAAATTCTTTTAAATTCTTTCCCCAGTTTAAGTACTCATAAACGTCTCCATGGTTTCCAAAGGGGGCCAGTAACAATCTAAAAATAAATGCGAACAAAAGGATTTTATATATACTTTTCATCTCTGGTTCTTACAGTATAAGCTAAAGTTGCCCGTAGCAGCACATTTTCGGGCCGGGTTAGTTTTATAGCCAACGAAAACTATATACCCAATCGGGTCCCTAATTTCAAAAA
>CAZFEY010000062.1:0-1837 GCA_964518135.1 uncultured Candidatus Saccharibacteria bacterium | reverse complement strand
CGTGTCTTCGCCTCAAAGATGCCAAGCCCTGCCACGGACACCTCCTCGCCTTTCAGCGCCCAGATTCCACTCTCCGTCGGCACCCACACCATCTCCGGCCTCGCCACCGACAACGAAGGCGCCACCACCCGCTCCGCCTCCTCCACCATCACCATCAGCCAGTAAAATTAGCCCCCCTCAATATAAGGCTGTCCGACAGCCTTAATATGTTAATATCAGAAGATGGCGGCTATTTATCACGTACTTAATAGGGGAGTAGATAAGCGAAAAATCTTTCTTGACGATCAAGATTATCTGCGTTTCATTCACGATCTCTTTGAATTCAACGACGTTGATCCGGTTAACAATGTTTTTCATCGCTTTCACCCCCAAAATAAGGCTGTCGGACAGCCTTATTTTAGGGGAAATCAAAAGCGGAGAGAATTAATTGTAGATATCCTGGCTTTTGTCTTAATGCCGAACCATTACCATCTTCTTGTAAGACCCCGTATAGAAAAGGGCATTCCTCTTTTTATGAAAAAACTGGGCGGAGGCTATGTCCAATACTTCAATCAAAAACATAATAGAAAAGGCACTTTATTTGAAAGTGGTTACAAATCTATCAGAATTACTAATGAAGCCCATTTTATTCATCTGCCTTACTATATTCATCTAAATCCCCTCGATCTTTACATGCCGGAATGGCGAGAGAGAAAAATTACTAGTACTAGAAAAGCTATGAAATTTCTTGAGGAATATCGCTGGAGTAGTTTTCCGGACTACATAGGAAAAAAGAATTTTCCATCAGTGACTTCGCGAAATTTCTTGTTAAAATTCTTCGGTGGACCCCAACAATATCAAAAAGATACGAGGAGGTGGCTAAAAGATATCGACCTCTCTGATATTCAGAGCGTGGCTTTGGAAAAGACAATATAAGGCTGTCGGACAGCCTTATATTGAGGGTACGGTTGACAGGAATACCCCCTGGGGGTATAATGGGGGTATGAAAGAAGAGATTAAGAGAAAAGCCATTCGGCGGCTAAAGATTATTAGCGGTCAGGTAAAAGGCCTGGAAAGGATGGTTGATGAAGATAAATATTGCGTGGATATTATCCACCAGTCATTAGCGGTAAAAGAAGCCCTTTCCAGCTTTGAGGATCTGATTCTAGAGAATCACTTATTAACTCACGTAGTCGATCAGTTCAGGACGGGTCAGAAATCCAAAGCGACGAAAGAAATTCTGACAATTCATAAGCTATCAAGACAGAAATAATTGCTTTATAACATCCTTACATTCTCAAGTATATAAAGATGTTGTAGTCAAAGGTCGAGGAAAATAATTTATAAATTATGACTCTAAATAGACAAAAACTGGCTTTAGCCTCGGCCGCCACCTTCGGAGTGGCTTATCTTGTTTGTGCTGTGTTCGTAATAGTTGCACCGGACTTTGCTCTTCAGCTTCTTGGCTGGGTGGCTCACATTGTGAATGTAGATAAATTTGCTGGTGATGTTGCGATTACTTTCGGCGGGGTTGTTGTCGGGCTCATTGAGGTCGTAGTCTATGCTTATCTCGTGGCCTGGCTTTTTGCCTGGTTCTATAATCGGTTCACTAGAGCTTAAGGACGATTGATTAATCTCGGCATCTAAATCTATTGGGTAGGACCCTTACGAAGGATGGTATTTTAATATGCGTCATAATCACGAAAAACATCATAAAGGACATGAAATGCATGAAGGGCACGAGATGAAACCGACTTCGCAAATATCTTGGCGGGAGAAGTTTAAGGCAAGTATGACGATGGTGATGGGGATGGAACATACCGGTTTGGCCGGCGCAGAGATGGCCAGAATGATGGAA
>CAZFEY010000061.1:0-1977 GCA_964518135.1 uncultured Candidatus Saccharibacteria bacterium | reverse complement strand
CTATAAGAAAAATGTAGCGGCTCAAGATGGCGGAAACGGGAAAAGCCAGCTTTACGATGGAGCTAAAGGCAAAGATCTTGTTGTAATAATACCGGTTGGAACTGTGATTCATGATCTGTCGACGAGTAAAAAATTTGAAATCATTTCTGTTGGAGAGCGTTTTTTAATAGCGAAGGGTGGTGTTGGGGGAAACGGAAACTATTTTTTTCGTTCGTCTTCAAATACCAGCCCTGTAGAGTTCCGAGAGGGCTCGCCAGGTGAAGAATACGATCTAAGATTAGAGCTAAAACTAATAGCTGATGTTGGATTTGTTGGACTTCCCAATGTCGGTAAATCGAGTTTATTAAACATACTGACAAGTGCCAAAAGTAAAGTAGCCAATTATCCTTTTACCACGCTAAATCCAAATTTAGGGGCTTACCACGAATTAATATTAGCCGATATTCCCGGGCTAATCGAAGGAGCCTCTGACGGCAAGGGGCTTGGGATTAAGTTTTTACGCCACATCGAAAGGACTAAAACTATTTTTCATTTCATCTCCGCCGATTCCAAAAATCCTCTTTCGGACTATCAGACAATCAGAAACGAATTAAAAAAATACAGCGAGAATCTATTGGAGAAAAAAGAATATGTTTTTTTGAGCAAAGCCGATTTATTGGGTGAAAAAGAAATCGAGGAGAAAATAAACGAGCTGAAAGAAACTGGCAAGGAAGTAATACCTATTTCCATAATTGACGAAAAAAGCATAAAAAAAGTTGAAGAAATTTTACGCGAAATAATAAAAGTGCAAATTAACTAGGATCTCGTTTCTCCCCCTACGAATCCATGACGAATCTGATAAAAATCGCCAAGAGGCGGTTTTTTAATATAAGATTGACAAAATTCATATTTTATGCTTATTATTAATTAGCTCAAAGAGTCTTCGGAAAAGGAGGTGAATTAATGATAATCACCAAAAAATTAATAAATGAAGCTATTGAGCTTGCGAAGCCGATAGTCCAAGCGTTCCTCACCGCAGAAGGCTTCACCTGGGGACCCAAGTACGTGATCGGGTTTGTCAGTACTCCTTGGACAGGACTGATTCCTTTCGATTTCGTCGCTCCGGGGGAAACAAAAGAGTGGAATCCTGTGTGGGGCGAAGAGAAGGACTTTGCCAATATCGCCATGAAAAAGCTCGAATTGACGCTTCGAATAGGTAAAAACACGAGCGTCGTAACGGCAGATACTCCGTGGCTTATCCGAGACGGAGAATATCTGTATCCGGGAGGAGTTACCCAAGAGGGAATTTCAGTGGCGATAAGCGGAGCCAAAGGACGGACAGACGAGGCTTTGGCCGAGATATTGATCAGTATCATTATTATGCTGGCCAATTTGGAAGCCGATGGCCGCAAAAAGGCAGGGGAGATGCAAATCTGACTTGCCGACCAAAACGATAAACAAGGAGCGCGCAAATTGTGTGCTCCATTTTTTTAAGGCGGTTTTTATTTTACGTTCAAAAACATTACTTAGTGGGCATAGAGAAATCTGATATATGCTTCTTGATAAACTCCTGTATATAAATAATCATTTCTTCTTTGGTCTTGGGTTTACTGTTTGCAACATTGTATGCGAATTTATACAAACCAGAATTATCGAGAGAAAGCCACTTACCGTTCTTATATAAAAAGTATAGAAGAGTCATAATTGCTATGCGTTTATTTCCATTCTGGAAGGGATGGTTTTTTATCATCAAATAAAACAAAATGCTTGCCTTACCAATAAGGCCACTATATAAATCCTTCTTATCGAATTTGATGAACGGTTGATCTAGGCAGCTCTCTAGAATATTAGGGAAGCGTGAACCAAAACTGGGTATTGGTTCATTCCAGGTCATTAATATTTTAGCAAGCCTAAATGCTGTATATTCAACCTCAATA
This sequence comes from uncultured Candidatus Saccharibacteria bacterium, assembly GCA_964518135.1. GTDB lineage: Bacteria > Patescibacteriota > Minisyncoccia > Minisyncoccales > 2-12-FULL-40-12 > 2-12-FULL-40-12. The sequence goes on along the minus strand of CAZFEY010000061.1, from coordinate 61 downwards.
ACGTTCAATGATTTTGGTCTCATTCTTTTCCAAGTTTTTTGAAGGCCGCCTCGTAATCTTT
>CAZFEY010000060.1:0-2188 GCA_964518135.1 uncultured Candidatus Saccharibacteria bacterium | reverse complement strand
CGAACTCGGACTGTACGCTCCCAAAGCGCACGTACTACCACTATACGACACCCCGCAAATTATCTCTATCTGAATATATCAACTCAATTCCATGAGGTCAACCGCAGATATAGCTTTATAATTAACATTCTCAAGTACTAAAGCTATGTTATAATCAATGAATGAAACTTAAAGAAGCTTTCAATTATCTCTTTTTCGGTCAGTGCAAACGCTATGGCGTATCTATTTGGCAATGTCCCCAATTCCTTTTTTTAATTATGGGATTGATAATAATGGGGACAAGTATCGGTACTTTTCTTATAGGCAATCGTTACGTTGATGATCCAATAATGGTAGTCTTTATTGTTTTGTTGTCAGCGGCTATTTTATTTATAATGGCTTTTTTTATTACCAATGGCTTTGAAAAACTAGCTGAAGCTAATAGAATGAAGACAGAATTTGTAGGTATAGTATCCCACCAACTAAGAGCTCCCCTTTCTAATCTTAAATGGTCAATAGAGCTTTTAATGTCCGGAAGATTAGGCAAAATTGAGGAAAAGCAAAAAGAATATTTTCAAATTCTAGAAGAGAATTCTTCTAGGATGCATGAGTTAATTTCTGACTTGCTGGTTGTTTCTCGCATGGAGACTACGGGTTTTTTTTCACACAAAGCATCGTTTTCTTTGATTAAATTGGTAAAAGAAACAATAAAAGAATTCGACATTTTCACTAAGTCATCAAATATTAAGATTGATTTTGATTATCCGTCGAAAAAAATAGATACCTTAGCCGATTCTCCGCATATCAAATTAGTGGTAGAGAATTTAATAGACAACGCGATTCGCTATGCAAAAAAAGGAGGCAATATCCAGATAAAAGCACAGGCAAGGAAAGACAAGATTTATTTAGAAATTAAAGACGATGGAGTGGGTATTCCGAAAAACGATCAAAGATATATTTTCCAGAAGTTTTTCCGGGCTCAGAACGCCCTAAAGCACCAAACTCAAGGTTCTGGACTGGGTCTTTATATAGCAAAAACTATGATCGAGAAATCGAACGGCAAAATCGGTTTTAATTCTAAAGAAAATGAAGGGTCGACATTTTGGTTTACATTACCATTGGCTCATAAATCATAAAATATGAGAAAAATACTTATTGTGATTCCCGTTTTCAACGGGTTCCTGATAATTAGTCATAAATAAAACTTATGAAACGAATATTAATTATTGAAGACGAATCTGCCCTGCAGAAAACGCTTGGAGAAATTTTAACACAAGAGGGTTATGAAACAATATCTGCCCTCGACGGAGGAAGTGGCTTAGATTTAGCCAAGGCAAAATCTCCAGATTTAATTCTGCTAGACCTAATTCTGCCTAAGATGAATGGATTTGATGTTTTAACGAATTTAAAAAAAGACAACACAACCAAAGGTATTCCCGTAATCGTGTTAACGAATTTGGAAGGGGTCGCAGAAATTGATAGGGTTATATCCTTAGGAGCGACCGCATATCTGGTAAAGGCGCAGTATTCTCTAGAAGAATTAGTGGCAAGGGTAAAACAAGTATTAGATTCACCAATGTAATTTAAATATTATTCATATGCAAGTGGAACCGCAACAACTCAAAGCTTTTCTGATTGACGCCGGTTTAATTACGGCGGAAAAATTTGATCAAATTCTAAAGAAAGCAAAAGAATCAAAGAAAAAAATCGGCGATGTTTTGGTATCGGAAGGAGCTCTTTCCAAGGAAGAGCTGATTAAGATAGAGGCTTATATACTGGGCATTCCTTTTATTAATTTGGAGAAAGAAACGATTCAGCCAGATATTTTAAAAATCATTCCAGAACCAATTGCCAGGAATCATAATATAGTTGCTTTCAAAAAAAACGGTAAGGATTTGGAGGTGGCTATGTTAGACCCAGAAGACTTGAGAATGATTGAATTTTTAAAAAAAACTACCAATTTAAGAATTTCACCTAAACTTACCACGCCAGAAAGTATTAAAAACGCCTTGCATCAATACCAACAGACACTAGAAGCGGAATTCGGAGACATTATCAAACAAGAAGCTGGTGCTGTCCAAATAGTTGAAGACAAGGAGGAAGAACAAGAAAAAGACGAGTTACTGAAAGCCGCAGGCGAGTTGCCCATTATTAGGATAGTAGACACATTGATGAAGCACGCCATTTTGCAAAGATCTTCGGATATACA
>CAZFEY010000059.1:0-2256 GCA_964518135.1 uncultured Candidatus Saccharibacteria bacterium | reverse complement strand
GGGCCGGACTCAATATCCCGCTGGTCTTAGACACTTCCTATTATTGGTTTTCTTCTTGGAGGTAATTAGGAGAGGGGGTCCTATTGCCTATTTTCATAATAGAAAATATCCCCACCAAGATTTTTACAGACGAAGCTTTTTGGAGGTGTGCCAATATCTTTTATGGCCAAGAGGAAAGATTCGACAAAAGGAAAAAACCTCAAGTGTAAATCAAAGGTGTATTTGAACGGTTTTTGCATGGGAACCACAATAATCAAGCGTTTTCGGGTAACTCGTCTTAATTCGGCAATTGCTTTCTCAAAATTAAGTACGTGCTCCAGAGTATGTGTACAAATAGTGGTATCAAAACTGTTGTTTTCGAACGGCAGGTGTTCGGCGTTGGCGTTAACGAACTGTATATGCCCGTTTTCTTTGCGTGTTGAGGTGTTTACCAATATGTCTACCCCGGTTAACAAATATTTGTTTGAGAGCTTCTTGGCCAAGTAGGCATTGCCGCATCCGACCTCCAACACTTTTCGTCCCATCACCGATTGTGTAATCGCGAGGATACAGCCAGTATTTAGCGATGTTTCTCTCTTAATAAGATAGGGGTCAATTTCCCGATAAAGTTTTACATATTCAGCCTCAGACATATACGGAGCCTTTTGTTTAAATGTAAAAAAAATATGGGCTTTATCTCTAAAAAGGTATTTAAAGGGGAGATAAACAAATAATTTTGAGTCCCTGACAACCGGAGGCAGCCAGTTGTCAAGGACACCACTGATTTTAATGGCTAGATTTCGTGAGAGTTTCATTATTTATGCTATTGGTTTTTACGGTCCAGGACAATTCTTCTTAATATTAACAATATAGAAATTAAGCTGCTTATTATCGTACTCGAGATCAAAATTAGCAAGAAAGAAACCTAAATTTATGCGAGGGAGATTAGGATCGTTGATGTCTTCCAAGGCAAGGTAGTTGATATTGTTAATTTTAGCCAATTTGCATACTTCGCTCTTGTTATTGCTTTCGAATACGCTTTCCATAATCTTGTACCTTTTGCCGCTATCATATCCGGTTCCCCAGACAAAATATGGCCAGCCTAGAAATATTTTTCTTCCGGCAAGAGAGGCCGGGTTATACATATATGATGCGTTTAGAAACACGGAATTTTTGGGAGTATTATTAATGATAAACTGTTCTACTTCATTGTTTTTACCATCCTTAATTTCTGCATAACCATCATTTTTAATCGGGAAAATGTCAATAATTCCCGAAAGGGTCATTAGGACTAAGTAGAAGATAGCAACTGTTTTACCAACTAGCGAGTGTTTCCAAAGGTTGTAGATAGAGTAGGCGGCGAAGATATTAAACCCAATAATAAAAAGATTAAAAAACTTGTGATTTCCTGCTATTTCAGGGGAAAACTGAAAAAGATTACCAACAACAAAAAGAGCAAGAAAAGGCAGAATAACTTTCCTTTGGGGTTTTTTGGCAATAAAAAAGCCAATTGGTGCAAGAATTGTCACAAGCCCCAAATTTAAAAACCAATATTTAACAAATGAAAGTAAATTAAGGTTTTCGATTAAGTATCCGGGGTGAAAGAGATTTCCCTGGTAATTGCTACCGCCCATGTACATCATTTGCGGCAGGGCAATTATCAGGGAAAGAGCAACAATTACCAGAATATTCTTTCTAACAGAAGGATAGGTAACAAAAAGAATAAAGAGAGCTATTTCCATCATGGCAAAAACCGAAAGATGAATAAATGGGAAAAGACCGATAATTATTCCCCAAACTAGAGTCTTGGTTAGGCTTAATTTATTGTTATTTTTCGAAACCCCATAGATAGTAAGGATAAGTAAAAGAAAAATGGCATAGGCTAAAGCAAGGTGTCTTTGGTTGGTATAGATATTTAAACTCCAGAAAGCGGAAATAGTTTTATTGCCGTAATAAGGCCCAAAAGCTAAGAAACTATCGTGATTGAAAATATCAGTTAGGGTGTGAATTGAGAGAGGATATTTTTTGAAAAAATCGAGAAAGGCAAACGATCCGTTAAAAAGAAAAAACAGGCAAGACATGACGGAAACGGATTTCTTTTTGAAGATTTCGAAAGAAAGCCAGTAAATTGCCAAAAGCAGAAAGAAAAAAGAAAGGATACTCGGCAAGTTTAGGGCCCAGTCTAAAGGAAGCCCGATTTTTTCCAAGAGCCCGACTCCGGCAAAGAAAAGAAAATGGTAACGGATCGGCGGGCCGGCAAAGAGAGGATATTGCGGC
>CAZFEY010000058.1:0-2290 GCA_964518135.1 uncultured Candidatus Saccharibacteria bacterium | reverse complement strand
TGCTATGTTTAATTAAGGATTAAGCTTTTTGTTCTATTGTCTTAATCTTTATCTCTGTGAAGGGCTGCCTATGCCCTCTTTTTACTTTATATCTGGTCTTTGGTCTGTATTTGAAAATAATTTTCTTTTCATGTTTTCCTTGCGATATCAATTCACCTATTACCGTCGTTCCTTTCACAAAGGGATCTCCAACTTCTAGTTTCTTGTTTTTTTCAACTAATAAAACCTTGTCAAAAACAACTTCTGACTTGTCTTTCTTGTTAATTTTTTCTACTTTAATTGTTTGACCAGGAACAATAAGATATTGCTTTCCACCTGTTTCAATAACGGCTAGCATGCGAATAAAATGAGCGCCCCGCCCTCTAGGCAATAGTTACTTGCTTAGAAGAGCTTCGGACACTTATTGATGTTTTAATTTTATTTTTACCGACTTTACTTTATAGAGGGCGGGGTTTCGCTTCCTCAATCTTCTAAAAGAGGAGGTTCAACCTCTCCATCGCTTACTTTTAATTTAAAATCCTTACCAGTTATTTTTACCACATCTTTATCTATTTTGGCAAATTCTGATCTGGCTTTATTATAAGAACTTACCGTAGTTCCCAAGTGATTACCAATCTTTTTCATATATTCACTATATATATAAAGATGCTTTCCTAATCGCTCTATCTCTTTAATAATTTTTTGCGCCTCTTCTGAAATTTTCTGATTTCTCAAGCCCTGTAAAATTGTAATCAAATACGCCATAAAAGTAGTTGGAGAGACTATGGTTACCTTCTTTTGAAATGCATAGGTAATCAAATTACTAGTATCTTCGGTGATGGCGCCGACTTTATTCTCAATCAAATCGCTAAAAACCATTTCGGAAGGAATATACATAAAAGCAAAATCCATTGTTCTCTCTTCTGGTTTTACATACTTTGCCGTTTCGTCAATTCTCGCCCTAAGATCGGCAATGAACGCTGACTCGTATCGTTTCCTTTCGTCATTATCCCTACTTTCAATAATTCTATTATAGTTTTCTAAGCTAAATTTTGAATCAATGGGAATAATTCTTTTATCCACAAAAACCACAGCGTCAACTATCGTACCGTCTTCAAAAGAATATTGCATCTGGTAAGCATTTGGCGGCAAAACATTTTTTAATGCTGTCTCCAAAAAATATTCTCCCAAAATTCCTCTTTGCTTTGGATTTTTCAAAATATCCTGCAGATTTTTTAACTGATCTGTAAAATTAACTACCTGACGGTTCGTTTCGTCGAGCCTTGTCAGTTTTTCTGTTACGCTTTGTATAATCTGCGCGCTCTGGCCAAATTGCATTTGAATTGCCTTGTGAGACTCTGACAGCTTGTTATCTAGGGTTTGGCTTATATGATTTAATTGTTGCTGAAGCATTAAAAAAGAATCAGATTTTACTTCTTTCTTATTTGTCCTGAGTAAAATTATCGCCGTCAGCAATATAATTACCAAAAGAAAAACCAGAATAATAGTCTCCATATTGTTATCTTTAATACTTCTATTGTAACAAATTAGAAAACAATCTCACTAACAACAAACGCTATATAGATAAATAACAAAACCAAAGCCTCGGTTTTGCTGATTTTTTTATCACTTTTGACAAAGAAAAAGAAAAAGAGAGCTGATATTATTAGAAAGAATCTTGCTATTACAAACGGAGAAAAATCAGGTATTTTTATCGGTGCAAGCAGAGCTACCAAACCCAGAACGAGAGTTGCGGGAACTATTACGCAACCCATTAAATTCCCCAAGATCATCCAGGTTTCACATTTTCTTGCCAATGATATGGAGAAATAAATTTCCGGCAACGCATTGCCCAGACCAACAATAAGAATACCGATTAGGGCCAAATCCCAATGCCAAGCATATGCAAAGAATTTTGACGAAAGAACAATTCCTTCGGCCGAAAGCAATATCACCAATAAACCCAATGAAATATATCCCATGTCTCTTAGAAAAGGCTTGAACTCTCTGATCCTGGAAAAATCCTCATCTTCGCAATCCTTGATAAATCTCTCTTTTTTGGAAAATAACCAGATATTATAGGCGATGAATATTGAAATCAGAATTAAACCATCAATCCTACCCAAAATACCATCTAGGATCAAGAATAACGGCAATACGGCAATAATAAGGGTAAAGATCGAAGAAGATTGCACCGTTCTGCTATCGGTAGGCAGGCCTTTGGCAATAAGAGCCGATATTGCTATAGCTAGAGTCAGATCAACCACATTCCCTCCAACAACATCACCAAATGACAATATAGGAATTCTAT
>CAZFEY010000057.1:0-2452 GCA_964518135.1 uncultured Candidatus Saccharibacteria bacterium | reverse complement strand
TCTAAAGCCCAATCTTTATTTTTCGCTGAATAACCGGGAAGGATAAGAGTGACCACAATTAATTATACTTCAAAATTTGACATAACCAGGGTAAATTTTATATACTATCACTAGTTAATAAGTTTAAAGGCGTTTGTATCGGAGTCGCGATCCGAGAGCTGCAGACAAAAATGTCTGACGGGAGTACCCGTAACAGTACTAGAAAGTGTCGGAAACGGAGCTTTCGAATAATAAGGGTTATCCTTTAGGTTTCGAAAATTCCGGCATCAAGCCGGTTTTTTATTGATATAAGGATAGCTAAAAAAAGGGTGGTACAGCGCAGGAAGCGCCCCTTTGATTTCTGAAGAAATTCGGAGGTCAAAGGGGCGTTTTTTATTGACTATGTTAAACGGAATAGAAAGACTTACAAGTTTAGAAAGTGCATATATAGAAGACTGGAAAAAGGCCGTAACTTCGGCGTGGTCAGATATCCAAATATCAGGGGGTAAACATGGTATTGATCCCAGAGATATAAATATTTGTGTAGTTTATTGTCCCCTTTACGCTCAGGGGTCTCTTAGGGAATCTAAATTACTTAACACTCCGGCAGGTATTTCCGACTCTAGGGTAGTGAATAAGAACTTTGCGTATTCCAAGGTGATTGCCAGCTTATCAGAATATTCAAAAAAAATTAGTGGAGGACTTAAATTGTTCGCAGTCTTCGCAAACAAGGGGGTCCTACTTGCCGGTGAACCATCTGAGAAAGACCTTATCGCACTTGATTATCACGACACACTATATAAAACTGCAACGTTGTCGATGTGTAAACAGTTAGGCATAGAATACTCATTTTCAAATTATGAGAATTTGGACGTAGATTTCCCCGTATTTGTTGACCCTTCAGCGCCTCTGCCTAAAGAGATAGAGGTTCCAGGAAACGCAAAAGCAGAATCGATCATGATAAATATCCTCAATTCCTACCTCAAACTTCCGCACACAATAGTGGATAACAAAAAGAATAGAAAAATCATCGAAAGAATTTTAAACATGGAAGGACTGGGATTTAATGGTGCATTTTGGCTTATAGCCGGGTATCTTGCATTTGATTATAAAATTTCACCTTTAGTTGGAGAAAACGGTATACTTCTAGCGGCGGAGAGGTTCGAACCACTTTTTGGAATTGCTAAAATGACGCCCAGTTTATCAGAATTAACCAGGATAAACATAAAAGCATGAAGACTTTTAAGTATAAGTTGTTAAAAACAGGTAAGGTCGTAGGGGTTTGGTATTCCGGAAACAAAAAATCAGATATGATTATTGTTTATGGAAAGGGCGCGCCAACTGTTCCGGATAATGGGGATCAAAAAGAAGCATTTGTTTTTCTAAGTTATGGCTTTGACGTTTTTGTTCCCGACTATATAGGTTTTGGCAGAAGCGATGGCGTATTTACTCCCAAAAATTGTATAAAAACGTTTTTGTGTTTATACGATGCTTTTAAAAAAGGCTGTGTGGCTAAAAACGCATATGAGAACTCTAAAATTTATTTGAAATATAAGAGAATCATTTTTGCCGGAAAAAGCTTGGCTGGGGCATATATCCCGCTTTTGCCCAGATTCAATAAAGAAATAAAAGAATTGGCAATCTTTTGTCCAGTTGTAGACCAAGCTGCTCAAGGTAAAATTGCAGGAGAGGAAACAAATCAAGATTTCTTAAGAAGCATGAAAAAAGATGGCTATTATCATTTATATAGAGGGGTCCTTAGCAGTGTTTGGAAAAAACATCTTGAGAATAAGGATGGACTCTCGCCGATGAATAACATTAAGTATTTGTCAAAAGCAAAACTGTTTATTGCCCATGGCAAAAAAGATAAATGTATCGACTATTCAAAATCAATAATCTACTATAAAAAGATAATACAAACTTTCCCAAAAAACAAAAGCCAATTTAAGGTAAAAATTTATCCTAACGGCGGACACGACGAAAAAACCACAATACCCGCCGTAAGGGATTTTATAAACTGGATTACTTAACTAATTCCCACCTTTTCCGTGGAAAGCAGTGTGGATGTCGCGAAGTTGTTTATTCGTAACATGGGTATAAATTTGAGTTGTTGAGATATTTTTGTGTCCAAGCATTTCCTGGACACTTCTGATGTCGGCCCCGGCCATAAGAAGGTCGGTAGCGAAAGAGTTATGGCTAACAATCCCATCAGTAATCAAATTTTGTGTCGGAGAAATTGTAAAATCAAAAACGCTATATCTAGGAGAAGGAAGCCTTTTAATCTTTTTAACTTTCAACCATTTTGTATTTGTTGAATCAAAGATGTGTTTGAGAATTTTCAGCTTTTTACCTTTATAGCCAAATTTCTTGATCTGCCTAATAAATTTTTCAACGGTTGACCTTAGGGGAGTCATCCTTAATCCCTTACGGCCATTCTTTTCTAAATCTTTAAAAATCGATTTAAGAATAGCTT
>CAZFEY010000056.1:0-2508 GCA_964518135.1 uncultured Candidatus Saccharibacteria bacterium | reverse complement strand
TCCCACTGCATTATATGGTTTGGTTGGTTCGTTACCCACAAAAGAAAATCCCACGGCTGTTTCTTTTCTTGATCAATTTTTGTTCTTGATCCAGCAAGCTGTTTTTTTAAGTTAAGTTTCGCGAATTTTGCGTAGTTTTTAAACTTTGAAGTGTCAAAAACCAAACCCGTGTTAGTTTTATAGGCAAAGCCGTTTTCCTCTATTTTTTTAATTAGATCAATTTGTTCTTTGATGTGTTTGGTAGCAGGACAGAGAACATCTGGCTTTTGAATATTAAGCGCGGTAGCACTTTCTAGGAATTGTTTTGTGTATTTTTTGGCGATATCCCACACAGAGAGCCCTTCTTTTCTAGCACCTTTCTCTATCTTATCTTCGCCCTCATCTTCGTCAGAGGTCATGTGGCCGACGTCAGTTATATTCATTACCCATTTTGTTTTATAGCCGCTATGCCTTAGGAATCTAACCAAAACGTCCCAATGTATATATGCATACATATTCCCAATATGTTGGTTTCCGTAGACGGTTGGACCGCAGGAATATATGTCAACAACCCCTTTTTTTATGGGGCGGAAGTTTTCTTTCTTTCGAGTTAGAGTATTGTACAGACGAATCTTCATTTATACATTTTATCGACTTTTTGTTACCTGGACAAGTCTTAATTCAGCTTCAGATATTAGCAAAAATTTGATATTATAGAGAAATATGAATATTGATTTTTTTATCGCGTTGCCGGTTTGGATTAAGGTTTTTTTGCTTTCAATGACGCCTTTCGGCGAATTAAGAGCGTCTATACCGGTAGGGATTGCTATTTATAAAATGGATCCCGCTTCGGTTTTTTTTATTTCTGTTTTGGGGAATATCGTTGCGGTTTTATTAGTCTTGATGTTTCTAGGTTTTATTTCCACCTATCTTTCAAGAAAATCATACCTATTCAATCGTTTTTTTGCTTGGCTTTTCACCAGAACTAAAGATAAACATTATGCTATAATTGAAAAATATGGAATTTATGCGTTGGCCATCTTCGTGGCAATACCACTGCCTTTTACTGGTGGGTGGACAGGAGTATTGATCGCTTTTGTTTTCGGAATTCCGTTTTGGCAAGCATTTCTTTCGATCGGTGTCGGAATATTAATTGCAGGCTTGTTGGTTTTGTTTGTTGTTCAGGCGGGAGTTGCCTTGAGTGCATATTTTGGTTGGCAAGCTTTAATTGGTATTGCAGTAGTGTTCTGGGTCGGGACGCTAATATTTAAACAACTTAATAAAAATAATAAAATTCATGAGTTTCAAGAATAAGGATTTCGTTTTAAGTTTATTATGCGGATTTTTAGCAGGAATTTTCCTGTTGATAATCGTAAAAAATCCGTACGTTACAGAATTTAAGGGGCTAAACCAATTGGGCGCATTACTCTGGTTTTTGCCATTGGTATTTGCGTTTTTATTCTTTATCGCTATCGTTGTGGCGAAAACATTGTTTCGTCGTGTATTATTTTTGATGCAAGTGGGTAAGTTTGCCGAAAGTGGCGTTTTAAATACCCTAATCGATATTGGAGTTTTGAATCTCTTGTCTTGGTGGCTTGGAATCTTATCTGGTCCCTGGCTGATAGCGATGAACATGGTTTCTTTTTCTTTAGCCGTTGTAAACTCGTATTTTTGGAATAAGTTTTGGACATTCGAAAGCAAAGAAGGTGCGAAGGGAAAAGAGTTTTTAAGCTTTATCATTGTAAGTTTAGTCGGTCTTGGCATTAATACTGTGATTTTGTATTTTGGGAAAAGCTTTATCGATCCAATGTTCGGTGCTTCAGAGGGAGCATGGCTTAATCTGGTAAAAATATCAGCAACATTTGTTTCGATGGTTTGGAATTTCACGGGTTATAAGTTTATCGTTTTCAATAGATAGTATTATGTTAGAATAGTGAGTAAAAAATTCTCGAGAAATCGAGAATTTTTTCTGTTGACAACCACTATGTCTTTTCTATAATAAAAGTGGCACATTAAGATATTTGGATTCTGAATTGCCACCCATAGGAGAGGTAAAAGTAATTGGAGCGTAAAGACAATAAATACGCTCCACGAGACTAGTCAGCTCGCTTATAAAAAACTTTTCCTCTAAAACACCATGGGTCAGGCAATAGGATTCTTAATAATACTAATAGCCGTAGCAATAGTTCTTCCGCATGCCTTTGGGTCATTGGATGAATTTCTTGTTGTGCTGTTAGTAAAAATAACAGAAATAGTGAGCGCATTTTCTGTGCATTCACTATAACTGTTTTAGGGGGCTCTCTTTTGAGCCTCTTTCCTTTTGCTCTGGGGTAGAGCTGTTTTAGTATTCTTCTTTCCAAACAAGCAAAATTTTACTAAGATAGGATTATGGTTCTCCGCGACTTGCGGGGTCCCCTGGTGTTTCCTCTTATTTATTATGAACTTGGTATTGTATCGAAAACATAGACCGAAATTATTTTCTGAAGTTATTGGCCAAGAACACGTTGTGCAAACTCTGAAAAATGCCAT
>CAZFEY010000055.1:0-2569 GCA_964518135.1 uncultured Candidatus Saccharibacteria bacterium | reverse complement strand
CGCGGATTCTATCCTTAATCGTAGCTGCACGCCGACATAATATTAATTGCAAATAATTAAAATCGTACGACGTAGAATTACCCGCATAACCCAATGGGCTAGAACCACCCTGATTATACGTGCCGTAAACAAAAGATATTTTCTCTTTTATGTCTTTATTTAAACTGAATATGGTTTCTTTTATTTCGTTGGGTTGTTGACCCTCTCCTTTATCTATAATAGTCATTGTTGGTCTGTCTTTTTTACCCTCAGCCGTAACCCTTAGCCATTCTTTTGCAAATTCCGATCTTTTTTCTCGCAATTTTTCTTTACCGCCAAAAAACCGTTCTAAAGCCTCCGACATTGATTTTGGTGCTTTTATTTTATCTTTCGGATCAATACCCTCTTCGTAGCACCTTCTCATTAAAATCGCGTCGATTGAATTAGTAATCTTTTCTATAAGCGCGTTGTCCGCATCTCGCATCTGCCCCTCGATAGTCCCGACATTATTCGACCGACCACCATAAGGAATCCATTCGCAATTTTTAAAAAATGGCTCTGTATTAACTATTTTTTCAACTTCATCAGAAGTCTGAGATGATAATAACTTTAATAGTACTTCTTTATTCTTTTTGTAATTCATAAATTTTATAAAGTAAATTTTTGCGGCCTGGAAGAATGAAACCTCGTTTTGGTTATACGCAATTGTTCATCAATTGCCCTAAAAATCTTCGATACGTCTTCTTCAGAATATTGATACGAACTTTTATTTGAACAGTTACCCAGAACACGAAGCGAATTCAAAATATGCCCAGTTCTTCTTTGGGCGACTCTTTTAAAACGGGCGGTGCGATCTTCTTTTTTGTTATTTTGTCCCATATTTTTAATAATTAGTGTAAGTTATCTAACCAATTATATAAGTAGCAAATCCTTATATATTTGTCAAGGGGGCGAACGGGGTGCGAATAAACTAAAGTTTTAAGAAGGACATTCAAAAGATCGCAGGCTTGCTTCATTGTTAAAATTTCTGGTAATTTGTCTTTATCCATAAATCAGAATATAATTTAAATATGACTTACTACTGGTTTACAACCGTTTAAACTATTAGTAAAGCAGATTAGAGGCTTTTAGTATGACTGAAGAAAATAAAAAAGACGACATAGAGATTGTTGAAAAACCCGAGTATGCAGACATGATACTCAATGATGTGCGATGCCACGGGACAGATTCTAGGAAACCTAAAGAGTGGTATCCCGAGCTTTTATATAATTCTGAAAAACATCAGTCTGCCAGAATAATCACCCAGATGCAAAATACAAGCATGGACATGTCCCCTGTTTCGGGGCTAATAATAAAGATGCAATTCCCTTTGAGCAGAGAGCAGTTTGAAAAATATAGAGATGCGATGAATTCTGGAAAGAAATTCAAAATTTATGCGCCGAAAGATAGAATGATAAAAATTATATTCGATGAAAATTTAAAAGAAGCAATTTTAGCCAACAATCGCCGTGTAGGATTTGAACAATTTAAAATTATGGAAGGGTATGGAGAACTGTTATCTCTTGACATAGAAAATGGAACCCTCATAATAAAGCTAGCGGTAAGAAGTTAAGTTCTTTCTAGAGACATTTCGCAGGTACCACGGATTTCGGAGTTATCTCCGATACAAGATATTCAATAAATAAAAAATATCGAAGAGGTTCGCCTCGGTCGTGCCCGCTTAAAAGGATAGCTTAAACAAATATTGTTTTGAGCCCTCCTTTTAGGCGGGCGTTTTGTTTCCCAGAAAGAATTCTGGTCGACCGTTTCTTGCCACAAATATTTATCCGTAGTCTAGGTAAATAACGAGAAATAATTAATAAAACTATCTGCGTATAAGATTTATTGCCGGCATTAAGCTAGCTGGCGATAGCCGAAAATGCAGATACCTTAAAAAATGAATACCAACTTCGAAACGAAAATCGTAAAAGTAAAAGACATAAAACCTAATCCAAGAAACCCCAAAAAGCACTGGGTGGAAAAAATCTCCGAGAGCATGAAAGAAATGGGCTATGTCGAACCGATCGTTTTGGACGAAAACAATATGATTCTGGCCGGCCACGGCAGGGTGAAGGCGCTGAAAGAAAATAAAGTTGAGGAGATAGAAGTCATAGTCAAGAGAGGACTGACCGAAAAGCAAAAGGAAAAATACATGCTGCTGAGCAATAAACTGGTCGAGGCGGGCGGCTGGGATTTAGATTTGCTGAAGGAGTTCGACGAATCTTTATTGCTGGATTCGGGATTCAGCGACGAAGATATGGACCAGGTTTTCGGATTAGAAACGAGTGATAATTTCGACTTGAATAAGGAGATAGAAAAGATCACCCACGGCCAGAGGCGCGTAAAAAGCGGTGACCTCTGGGAGCTAGGAAACCATAAGCTCTATATAGGAGACTGCACGAAAGAAAAGAGTTGGAAAATAGTGTTCGGGAATGAAAAATATGATTTCCTGTTCAGCGACCCGCCTTATCGCATCGGGTATGGCGTAGGCAATAGGAAGCAGAAAACAAAGAACGGAATGGTTGTCCAGAAATTCAGGACGTACGACACA
>CAZFEY010000054.1:0-2729 GCA_964518135.1 uncultured Candidatus Saccharibacteria bacterium | reverse complement strand
GCAGTAGAAAAAATCTGATCGTTGAAGATCCAATAATTAAATAGAAAAATAAAGACTTTAATAAGTTTGGATTTTGCCAAAGATCATGGAGGAGTTTTGCAAGAACAATTACGAGGAATGGAAAGAAGGGGAAGTAGTGCCATCCATAAAAAGTTACATCTCCACCTTCTAGAATAGCTGAAACAGAAAGCAGGGAGAATGGGATTGCTAAGAACAGTTTAAAATTGTCATCATTCTTCGTATTTTTTAATAGCCAAAACGGGGAAGTAAAAAGTAATAGGTAACCAGCCAGGATTGATCCATCGAGAAAAATCTTCTCTTTATGGCCGATTACTGGGTATTGAATAATTGAATATATAATTTGAGGAAGCCCAAGCGAATGAGCCTTTCGATAATCCTCAAGAACAGCCAAAAATAAATCCCAATCGTAATAAAGACCAATTAGCGGGTGTATGAGACCAGAGACTAAGGAAATAATGCTTATAATCACTACGTATCTCCATTTTTTTTTCAAAAGTAAGATTCCTATTAAGGCGATTGGCAGAAAGACACCAATGTCTTTAGTCAAAAGTGCCAGACCAGAACAGAGCCCTAACAGGTATGGTTTGGCAGTCTGCCATTTTCCTTTAGTTCTCAGAGAAAAAATTAATAGAGCCAATAAAGTTATCGGGGTGAGTAAGTTTTCAGTTATCGATAGCCGATTGGCCATGACAATGGTTGTAATTGTTGCATAAAGGCTAGCGGCGATTAGGGCGGCTATGCTGTTAAAGAGTCTTTGAGTAACTAGCCCGATTAGAATTATGGTGATAACGCTTAAAGTTATCGGCACCAATCTGATTGTTGAAAGCCGTACTTCTTGGAGATTATCTTGGCCAAACATTAAGGCAACTATACCGGTTATTAGTGGATAAAGAGGTGGCTTTTCCATCCACGGAGAAACGATATAATACCCTATTCCCCACGAGCTGAATAGTCCAACTGTATGCTCTTCTCCATATGAAGGGAACATCGACCAAGAAGATGGCGTACCTTTTGTCAGGAAAGTAATTCCTGCCCACGGATACATGAACTCATCCATTGTTTCTTTAAAAGGAGGTAATCTATCATAATTAATTAATCGAAGCGTTAAGCTGAGAAAGGCAATAAGGGCAAGCAAGAGATAGAACCCTGATTTGGACATTAAAAACATTATAGAGATTTAAGGTAAAATAAAAAAGTGAATCTGTGTAAAGCTTCAATAGTATTTTTGTTTGGAATAACCTTTTTAGGTTTTATATTGCGAATTTCTAACCTGGCCTCCAGTCCTGCCGGCCTATATATTGATGAAACATCTATTGGTTATAATGCTTACTCTTTAATCATCACCGGTCGTGATGAACACGGCAAATTTTTGCCGCTTTTTTTTGAGGCATTTGGAGAATACAAGCTCCCTATTTATATTTACTCTGTGGCATTTGTTCAATTATTTCTTGGACCAACTGATCTTTCTGTTCGCCTACCCGCTGTCATCTTTGGGACACTTACGATACTACTTATTTTTTTTCTTTCAAAGGAGCTACTAAGGAATAACTCTAATCAGACCCTAAAAGCGTACGTGCCCCATCTGACAGCATTTCTTCTAGCTATTTCTTCATGGCATCTACAATTTTCAAGACCTGGGTTTGAAGCAAGTGTAGGTCTCTTTTTCCTGACATTTGCTTTATACACTTTTTTCAGGGCAGTTAGAGAAAACTCTACTTTTGTTTTGAGTATCTCGACCTTGAGTTTCGTCCTGACTCTCTATTCCTATAATAGCGCGAGGATTGTAACACCGATAGTTCTTGCGACATTACTAATTCTTTATTTTAAGAAGTTCCCTTTATTTACCTGGGTGAAGGTTCTTTTGATCGGCACAGTTATTGCTTTACCTTTTATTATTTTCTCGGTAAGCCTCGAAGGTTTACTAAGGGCAAGGCAGGTTTCTATTTTTTTTCAATCTACCAATAACTCAATTTTAAAACAGTTTCTCATAAACTACTGGGCAAATATTTCGCCCTTTTATCTTTTCATGAAAGGTGACCCAACGATAGCCCATTTGACTTCCCATCGGATGAGTCTTCTATATTTGGTCGAATCTCCATTTTTCTTTTTCGGTTTTGCAATGTTATTTATTAAAAGATCGAGAGAATATTTTTTTGTCTTGATACTCCTTTTAACAGCGTTTATTCCACCTGCAATTTCTACTCTAAACCCTCATGCTCTTCGCTCTGTCTTGGTTTTGCCTGCAACAGTTTTTATCTCTGCTTTGGGATTTGGATATTTTTTGGCAATATTTAAAAGTAAAGATTTTCAAAAAATTGCTGCGGGATTATTCGTTTTAATACTGTCGATATCAACACTGCGATTTTTGAATGTTTATCATAGTAAGTATGCAATCGACGCCGGCTGGGATTGGCAGGTAGGAATCAAAAGGGCAAGCGAGCGGGTTTTGGCAATTGAGAATAAATATAATGATATATATCTTGATCTGGATCCTCGACTTATTCCTTTAAGTTGGTACTTGAAGATTGACCCTAATCTTTATCAAGCCAGTCCAAACAAGAATCATCTCGGAAAGTACCATATAAATGAGAATGTCTCATCTGTTCATGGTTTATATGTGGGTCGGCAGCAACCTGAAGGAGATTTGTTAGAGTACGTATATTATCCTAATAATACAGTTGCATATGGAATTTGGGAATTCTAAAAAG
>CAZFEY010000053.1:0-2901 GCA_964518135.1 uncultured Candidatus Saccharibacteria bacterium | reverse complement strand
GAAATGATTTCAAATTTTTTTCCCGTCGATAGATCATGAATCACAGTTCCAACCGGTATCATTACAACAAGATCTTTTCCTTTAGCTCCGTCATAAAGCTGGCTTTTCCCGTTTCCGCCATCTTGAGCCGCTACATTTTTCTTATAGCGGAACTGGATTAATGCTCCTAAATTCGATACTCCTTCAAAATAAACATCTCCGCCCTTACCTCCATTGGCTCCGGTTGGTCCTAGGCTCATCTTCGTTTTGTTGAACGCCACGGCTCCGCGGCCGCCCTTCCCGGCTTTTACATTGATTGTTACGTCGTCAATTAGCATGATTTTTTACAATTCCCTCTTCTATATTGGTTAATCTCTGAAAATCACAATATTCGCAATTTTCTCCAGATAAGGGAATTTTATCCGAATCAAGGCATTTTTTAATGTTCAAAATTGTCGATTCTACCCAAGAATCATCGGCTTCATGTTTTAATATTGAAACTTCAAAATCTAACCTGCCGTCGAATTTCGGGCTATTTTTTCCGGCATTGGCAAAAACAAAATAACCGGTTTTCGATACTTTAAACCCCATCTGTCTGAAAATCCACTGGTAAATCTCCATCTGTCTTTTATAGCCCTGTTTGTACTCGTCCTCCAAAGAAATTTCTTTACTGGTACTCGTGGCTTTATAATCGACGATATAGAGTTCTTTGGATTTTTTATCTATCCAGATGTCGTCGACAATGCCGCAAATATTAAAATTAGTTTTTTTGTGCAACACACAAGCTCCAATGTGTTTATAGTTATCATCTCTCCATGTCGATAAATCGGTATGAGAAAAAGGAATAGCATCGATTTTGTATTTTTTCATTAATTCGTGTGGTTCGCCGTTCTTCCGTAAAAGATCGAATTCGTTTTTTAGCAATTGGTCGACAGCGCTATTTAAAGACCAACCCGGCATGCTGGGCCTGGCAATTCCTAATTTTCTATCTATATAAAAACATTTCGGGCATTCCAAAAACATATCTATCTTAGACCGGCTTATATTAAACGGGAAGTTTGATTCGGGACTATAAAGATTGCTTTTCCTTTTTTGGATCATTTATTTATTTTATTCATGGATAAAATATTTATATCTCATCCTACCAAATAACAGCCTGATTAGCGATTCATAACTTGAACGTCCAAAAATAAAAAAGCCAAGTCTTGCGACTTGGTCTTTTGATCTCGAAATGCGAGACCTTCTGGGGATCAGTAACCACAGGCCCTTATAGCCAGTGCTTCTGCTGCGTTCTTTTGGACACCTCCAGCCCGAAGCCAAGAAACGAACATGTTGCGTCGTTTCGGTTCGATAGGATTACCGAATCCGTAGTCGACAGCTATCCACATCGCCATCATATGGGCGCATTCCAACATTGTTTGTCGATGCGCTACTCTGTTGATCAAAACCAGTCCGACGATGGTGGCGAAGAATTCGCCGAGCAATACCAGGCCGACAATCCCATTACCGGAAATCGCTCCCAGTATAGTGATTGAGCCCAGAGCTATTATCGCGGACGTTTGGAATGTCATGAAAAGCAGGATGTGGGATGTTTTGTTAGTGTCCCACCACTTTCTCGGGATGAACCCGATCATTTGGGCCTCCCTGAAAAGGAAGCAACTCAGCAGCGCAGCAAGTGCGCCAAGAAACAGGATTACGATAGCGCTCATCGTTTTCTCCTTATTTTGAAGGCATCCGGTGTCCGGATTTATATAGGCCTTCTTCTATAGTACGTACTAATATAAGTATAGCATATGATAATATATTTGTCAATAGCGCCGATAGACAAATAAAAAACCAGCGAATTCGCTGGTTTCTTACCCTAAATAAATCTTTACCAAAACACTTACTTAGGAAAGGGAGAGGGAGAGAAGGAGAGGTTCTTATCCTGCCTAGTCTCTGCAATGCAGAAGAAAGGACAATTACCCTTTTATGGACTTAAAAAGCCCAACCCACGCTTTCCCTCTTTTGCGAGATTGCTATTTAGAGAATCCTATGCCCTTTTCGGAGAATTGAATCATTTGGAGTTTTGAATTTGCCTCCATCAGGATTTCTTCTCCTGCGATCTTCGCAAATTCCAACAGGTCTTCTTTGGGAATTCCTGTTTCTTTCGAGAGCTGGCCGAGTCTTTTCTTTACCTCGGAAGCATCAGAAAGATTGTGAATGCGAAGATCTTGAGTAAGATCTCTCTTCAGCAAGACATATGCTATCTCGCCTTTTCTCTGTTCATCCATATCTTCACCTCCTTTCGATGAAATATGGAAATAGAGACATATGTTAAGTGCTACTTAAAATAAACGTTATCATTTTAAGAACAAAATAAAAAGGGGGCTAGAAATAGCTTGTCGCTATGTTAGCCCTCCTGTGATTCGAGTGTGTTTTCGCTCGCTTTGTGGAGAACGATTACGCCTTAAACCGTATTGCGTTCGCCGAGCCAGTAGCTTTTACAGCCTCCTCGCACAGATGCAACTCCGTGGTCAAAGTAATCAAATTTGAGAAGATACGCATCTTCAAAAGAGATTTCCCGATAGGAAGAAAGTTTAGCGCCGCCAAATTCCTTTCCATCTTTGGTATCGTTTAATACGTCCTGAATGGTTGCGCCTATGAAATAGGATTTCTTTGGTATTGAACCACTCGAAACGACAAACTCAACGAAAATCATTGGTTTCACCTCCTTGCGATGAAAATATAGAATATAGAAATTTAAGGTATTGCTTTGTTCTATATTAAGAAAATCACATAATTATATTTTTGTCAAGACTTAAGTGGCAACAGAAAACCGCCGAAGGGCGGTTTTCGTTATCCGATTTCGCTGAACTGATTCTTAAAGACGTGTTACGTTTGTCGCGTTAGGTCCTTTTGGAGAATCAGCCTTTTCAAAAG
>CAZFEY010000052.1:0-3046 GCA_964518135.1 uncultured Candidatus Saccharibacteria bacterium | reverse complement strand
AAAATTATTGAAAAAGCAGCGCCCGAATGGCCCATTAATCAGATAACGATAGTTGATAGAAATGTATTGAGAATAGGGCTTTACGAGTTGCTTTATGCCGACAAAAAAGAAGTTCCTTTCAAAGTTGCCATAAACGAAGCTATAGAGTTGGCCAAGGCCTTTGGTGGGGATAGCTCCGGTAAGTTTATTAATGGGGTATTGGGTACAGTGTACAAGCAAATAGAAGAAGGTTCTGGGAAGGAGGATAATAAAGATAAAGAAAAATAATATTTGAAACATAGAGCCTGAAACCTGAAACATTATGTTTCAAGTTTCAAGTTCTACGCTTTAAGAGATTAGTGAAAGATTTTTCCAAACTTGAAAAAGCACTGAAGATTGAATTTAAAAACAAGGATTTGTTAGCGCAGGCATTTTGCCATCGTTCTTTTTTAAACGAAAATCCGCAGTTAAAAATGGAGAACAATGAGAGGTTGGAATTTTTGGGAGATGCTGTGCTGGAATTGGCCGTAACAGAGTTTTTGTATAAGAATCATCCCAAGAAATCAGAAGGAGAGCTAACTAACTGGCGAGCAGCCTTAGTTAATGCTAAGATGTTATCTGAAAAAGCAAAGGAACTTGGCTTTAACGATTTCTTATTGCTGTCTCGCGGAGAGGAAAAAGAGACAGGTAAGGCAAGGCAATATATTTTAGCCAACGCCATGGAATCGTTCATCGGGGCATTGTACTTAGATCAAGGTTATAAACCTTGCAAGGAATTGATAGAAAAATATCTGATGACGGAGTTGCCCAATATTATTGAGTCCGGTTTATTCAAAGACGCAAAATCGCTCTTTCAAGAAGAGTCTCAAGAAAGAGCCGGGATTACCCCAACTTATAAAGTATTAGACGAAAAAGGACCAGATCACGCAAAGAATTTTGTTGTTGGAGTTTTTCTGGACAGAGAATTGATTGCAAAAGGGGAAGGTTCTTCAAAGCAAGAAGCGGAACTGGAAGCGGCAAAGAATGCGTTGGAAACGAAGCAGTGGTAAAAAGCTCGGTGTTAGTATTAAAAGTACCGGCTATAAAAATCCCTGCCTGCGGCAGGCAGGCCAGCGAGATTTTTTAGCCTAAGTCCTCGGCAGAAAATTTACTACGTAAAACCATGCTTTTCTGCCTGCGAAATTTACTTTTAAAGCCAACACCTCGCCCACCAAAATTATCATTAAAAGTTAACTTGTTTGCTTAACTAATTTTATTCGTAAGTTCGTAATAAATTCGTTATTCGTTGATAATAATATGCTAGCAATTAGATTATTTAGAACAGGTAAAAGAAATCAGCCATTTTTTAAAATGGTTGTTACCGACACAAGAAAATCGTCTACAAGAGGACGATTTGTTGAGCAAGTTGGTTTTTATAATCCCTTAACCAAAGAAAGAAAATTAGAAACCGAAAGAATAAAGCATTGGTTATCTGTCGGTGTGAAGCCATCGCCGACAGTTTATAATATGTTGATTTCAGAAAAGATCGTGGAAGGGAAGAAAATCCCTAAGCATAAAATTGTTAAAAGGGTGGAAGAAAAACCAGCAGAAGAGCCTAAGCCAGCAGAGACTACTGTTAACGAAGCAGACAAACCAGCCGAAAACCAGGTAGAATCAGCAAAAGAAGTCACCGAAGAGTCAAAGTCTGAAACACCTGTGGTTGCAACCGAAGCGGAAGAAAAGCCTGCCGAGCAAGAAACAAAAACCGAAGAGGATGCAAAAAACGCGGCCACATAATTAGCGGCTGTGCCTCTTTTTAAAATCGTAATATATCCGGATAATAATCCAAGCAAAAAAAGGAGGATAAAAATGTCTTGGATAACAGCTCTTTCTATCTATATTGCCATTGGTTCAATGTATCAATGGTTTGTTTTCAGGAAAAACAGGGATCAGCTTCAGTTTCCCTTACTATTATCGTTGATAGTGAGGTTCTGCGTTGTGGTCGTTTGGCCATTTGATCTGATAGATCAAATGAATCTTCGCCATGGATATAAATCATAGAAAGGAGGCAGGCAGTGTATCATTTATTGGTCATCGCTTTCTTCGTCGTCGCGTATCTGGTTGTCGGATTCTTCGTAGAAGAATCATTTATGCGGATTAGGTGTGCGAAGAGAGACGGGAGATCTTGTTCGCACGAGAAACCCCATTGGCCAGATGTCAAATATCATTTCTATTACTGGCCTACGCCGTTAAGAGTAATCGCGGGACTCCTTTGGCCGCTGTTCCTTATGATGGAATCGTGGGGAAATAAGAACCACGATTTTCATTCCGCAGATCTGTCTGAATAATTTCGAGTAGTTTTGGCGTATACCGCCCTTTTGCTTAGGGGAAGCCGTTATTTGATTCCTCCCATACATACGGCTTCCCCTTCCTTTTGATCATTTTCCTTGACAAAAGTAAAGTATTATGCTATACTTATAATAGTAAATAATAAAATAGATAGAAGGAGGTTCTCAAAATGAGAATCGCTGCAACAGTTGGACAATTCTTAGGAGGATTTCTCTGGGCTCTTGTTCGGGGTCTAGGGTTAATCGTCCGAGACATCCATCGGGGTCTGCGTCGTCAGATTGGCGACCGTATCTGGTGGATATACGGAGGGGCTGGATTCGTTGGGTATTTATACCTGACAAACCAGCTGTGGAACTTCGTCATCTATGGGTTGTATCTGGTCATAATCGGATACGGCTTGTGGATGATAATTTCCGCTCCGTTCCGGGGTCGAAGAGGAGGTAGAAGATGAATCCTCTTCTGCGTGCCCCTAGGGCCGACATTAAAAGGAAACCATCTATGGCTTCCTTTTTATTTTAAGGACGTGGCTACATTTCCATAAAGAGCTTGACAAGATTTGGGTAGTATGCTATACTAGATATAAGAGAGAGAGTAAGTAAATATAGTATTTTGCGCATTGGAATAAAACGGCTCTCTCTTTGGATGAGTCGTTTGTTGATTTGTGAATAGTTCTTTGTAAAAGTCAGTGGGGAGAAAATTGGAAAGAAAGAAAGTTTTTATTTCGAGTTCTTATAATCTT
>CAZFEY010000051.1:0-3098 GCA_964518135.1 uncultured Candidatus Saccharibacteria bacterium | reverse complement strand
ACTCTCTTTTTACGAGTGCTTTAGTAATCGGCCAAATCAAGTTCTGGAAAAAATAGTTCTGCTATAATTGCCCCCATGTATCTACGCTTTGAAGATTGGTCGCCTTTTTTACCATTGCTGGGTCGACAAGGTAAAAAGCACGGAGGAAAAATCATTAAAGTTTTTGCAACCGATGATGATCCAAGGGAAAGATTAAATAAGTCCTCTCTCGTAGTGGTAGAATCAAGCGACGAACCGTTTACCGAGGAAGATGTTTTTGATTTTGGTGAAAGAGGCGTTTATACAGGCCGGGATTTTGAACAAGCTGTTGCAGAAAAAGGCGCAAACGATAAAGCAACAAGAATAGCACGTGCACTTATGCGTTTTGCCACCCGTGAAGATACTGGTTTTGCATATGTGGGTATGCAGATTCGGGTTCGAGACAGATTTCTCATTGAGCATCCGCTAGACGGACTACATGGTTGGGAAAGAGCTGTCGGGGGACGAGCAGGACTGGAAGAAACTCTACATCTGGATATTTTTTCTCCTATATCGTTACCGAGATTAAGAAGAATTGTCGATTTTGAAGATCCGGCGCAAATATTAAGTTATCAGGAGGTAACAGCTTACAATAGAGAACAAATGCAATCCGGAAGAAAAGAACAATTATAGACTCTGGCAAATAGAAGGCAAAAGAGTTCTCTGTTATAATTGCCCCAAATGACCCGTGTAGAATTCGATAATTGGCTTAAGAAACTAAAGGTTGCCTGGGAAACCAGAAATCCAAAGCTCGCTTCTGAGATTTGTGCAGAAAAAGTTCTATGGTTTGAAACTCCGTTCGATAAACCGCTTAGAACAAAAGTTGAGGTTTTAAAAGAATGGCAAATTGTTTCAAAACAAGAAAATATTTCTGTCCAATACGAAATTCTTTCTATCGAAAAGGGGGTTGGGCTTGCTCATTGGTCAGCAACTTTTACTCGGCTTCCTAACAAAGAAAAAGTTGAAATGGATGGAATCTTTAAAGTGAAACTTAATAAGGAAGGTCTTTGCGAAGAATTCCACCAATGGTACAACTATAAATAGCTGGCGAATAGAAGGCAGAAGAGTTAGAATCTCCGTAAATGATAAAAGCAATTTTTATTCCTGGTAATGGCGGCGGAACTCCCAGAGATAATTGGTTTCCATATCTAAAAAAGGGCTTAATAAAACTCGGCGTAGAGGTTATTGACAAAGACTTTCCGGATAATCAACTCGCCAGAGAAATATATTGGTTTCCATTTATTAAAAGATTGGGAGCGGATGAAAATACAATTTTAATAGGACATTCGTCGGGTGCAATTGCCGCAATGAGATTTGCGGAGAAAAATAAAATTCTTGGATCTGTTCTAGTTGGCGTTTATTACACCGATTTGGGAGATGAGGGAGAAAAAAGTAGCGGATATTTCAACAGACCATGGGATTGGAATTTGATTAAGAAAAATCAGAAATGGATTTTGGAGTTTGCGTCAACCGATGACCCTTGGATTTCAATCGAAGAACCAAGATATATTCATAAAAAATTAAATACGGAATATTTTGAATTTACTAATCAAGGACATTTTGGTTACGACAATAATAAATCATCTTTTCCGCAACTTCTGAAAGCACTCAAACAAAAACTCGCTGGCAAATAGAAGGCAAAGGGAGTAAAATCTACCCCACAAATGAAATATAAAAAACCCTATTTTGATAAAAGTGACGGAACTCGAATAGATCCACCATTACCAATGTTAGAAATTGGGCTTAATCTTTTTTTGAAAATATTTGAAAAAGAAATTAAGGATCTTAGTTCTTGGAAAAGACAACCTTCTCTCTCACAATTAATTCTTGATAGGTCTACTTGGCTCTTTTGGCATCCTGAAGAAGCACGTGAGATTGGAAAACGCGCTAAACCCTTTATAGTATTAGGTGAGGAAGCTTATAGAAAAAATCCACAAAAAACTATTCAGATTTTTAGTGACATAGCTTTTTCCTATTCTGATATACAACAATCTGCTTTCTCACGGGATTCAAAACCCTCAGATACTAAAGATTTTGTTATTCGATTCAATTATTTACTTGATGAATATAGATTTAGATATGAAGAACTATTTAACAGACTTATAAGTTTCAGTCATGGCAATATACAAATAATAATTGGTAAACCTCCTGTTGCCGGAGAGGACTGCATAAACATAGACGCTAATCAGAAACTTAAAGGATTAAACAATAGCATTCTTCCTTCGTCTACATCCTATGACAATATTTCCTATTCTGTTAGAGGAATAAAAGCTGGAGTCCGAAATGCTCTCTCTCATGGAGGAAGAAGAATTTTGCTTTCCGATGAAAAAAAATATTTGCTTCAAGATAGCTCGGGTTGGCGTCAAAAATATTCAATTGATGAATTTCATAAAGAATTAGATATTCTTGATAGAACCATTAATGCTCTGGAATTTGGTACTCTAGTATTTCATATGAACCACATAAAAGAACTAACAGATATGCGAAAAGATTTACCAAATGAGTTTACAGAAGAACAAAAAAGTCAAATTCTTTATATCGTGGCACGCGATTGTGAATTTGAAGTTATTGATGCAGAAAGTAATCCACCTTTTCTTGACATAAAGCTACGTTTTGCGCCCATCCAACCCCGTGAAAGCGAGGTTTATGGTAGATGGGGCGGGTCATATTTTTCCGAAAAAATTCCGCCCAAACCAGTTCGTCTTAAAGAAAAAGCGCTTAGTTTTATATCCCGCGTTTCAATATTATTAGACAAAGAAACCCCTGGAATAAGAATGGAGATATCAGCATTAGGAAATAAATTACTTTCTAAAATTAGCATAAAAGATGTTAGGGGTTTTAATGAAGCTTCAAAAGAAATAAAATCTTATGATGATTATCCTACTAAAAATAGAGTTGAAGCTAACTTTGTTAAATGGGATCGTATATCTTGGGCTACCGGAGAAATAAACGATGATGGAACAATAGTGAAAGACTACTAGTTCAGGCTTTATCTTTACGCTACTTATATGCTTTGATAGGTGGATTCCAATTCCTAATCACCAGCTTCTAACTACTATTCAGTTTTTTAGATCTTAATT
>CAZFEY010000050.1:2208-3126 GCA_964518135.1 uncultured Candidatus Saccharibacteria bacterium | reverse complement strand
AACAGCCAAACCCTTGGGACCTTCTCCAGCCCCAGGATAAGATGAGCCGACATCGTATATTTTTCTGTTATTACTAACAGTATGGACTATATCTTCTTCCTTTCATGGCAATCAGCCATGATGAGGAGTTGGCGTATTAGCGTTTCTTATTTGAAACACTCGTCCCGCTAAGCGGGAACAGTCTCTACGGGGTTATAACGAGTTTATATTTCATAGAATCAATAACATGCGGAGCGATTATCTTCATAAAAAGATTAATGCTTGTCTTCATGATTCTAATTCTAAAATAATGCTTATCTCTATTTAATCTCGCTTGTATGCCAAGCGATCTTAAGCAATGAAGCAACCTCTTTTGGTCATTAACCGAAAATTGCTGTGTATTCAAATACACATCACGATCACGAGATTTACTTCCATCATCCATATACCAAACAGCCAGTATTACGGGGTCAATTATTAGACCAGCGGGAATTATTTTTCTTCCGTGCTGATAAAATTGATGATATAAATCCGTTAACACTTTATGTTGTTTGGTAAAGAATCTATAAGCAATACGATTTTCATTCGTTGACCTTTCTTTTGGAGATGATTCACAGAGTCTTTTTAAAGACTTAAATTTATAATCAACATATACCTTTGCTCTAATAGAATGATTTACTTCTAAAAAAGCATTGGATCTGCCGGGTATAATTCTCATATACCCGTCACCCAAAAGTGAGCCGACAATGATTTGTCGTTCAAGCTTCGTTAAACTTCCCACGGTATTATCCATATAGTTATTTTACCACATGGAATTCACCGTTATAAGCCAATTTTTTTCTTTGAGATCTTGCCTATCAAACAAGATTTCTCAAATAGCTAATGCGATTACTCGCATGGCACCCCAATATGTTAAGGTGCCGAACCGCATCGTCGATA
>CAZFEY010000050.1:0-2198 GCA_964518135.1 uncultured Candidatus Saccharibacteria bacterium | reverse complement strand
CCATTAGACTATATCTTCATCCGCCAACATCTGCGAAGTTGTGGCGGAGGCGGCGTCTGGCCGACGTTACGTCGGCCTCACCCACTTAAGGGATCAGTCGTTACGGGGTCAAGAAGATTTGCCTATTTTATAATCAAATAAAGGCAATATGAATTTTTCTATTTTTTTGTGAAATTTAATTGTTTCCTTCGGAGAAAAATAAAGCGCAAAACCCTTTTGTTTTTTATCCAAGATTTTTGGAAAAATATCAAAATTTTTCTCAAATATAATCTTAGCTGTACTCGCTTCTTTTTTATCAACTCTTCCAAGATACAAATAACTTACTTTATCACGATTGTAATAATAACCGTCATCCATATACCAAACCGCCAAACTTAAAGGATCCTTTAAAAAATCTTTTAAATTTTCCGGTATATGTTTTTTACCGTCAGAATAAAATATTGCTCGCCACTTGCCTAATTCCGGCATGGAATTAGATTGATGGCGCCAATATTTGTATATTTGGCCACTCAATGGATGTTTTCTTTCAAGATAATTTGGTTTACCTTGAAATAATTTAGGGAATTTACTTATTTTCCAAAAAAGATAATCTTTTTGCCGCGCACCTTGTTCAAGGCGCAACCGCGCATTTTTTTTGCCGGTTTTTTGCAAATAAGCATCACCTAAAATAGTTCCGACAAGAATCGCTTTTTGTTCTTTGCTAAATTTCACAAATTTTGTCCCTGCGGGACATCTCCCGAAGGGAGAAATTTAATAATCTTCCGACTTCCCACGGGGTTGCAAGAACTCAAAACCTTTTCAGGTAGACCGGTTCTCGTTTCTCCGTTATAAGCCGCTTTAAACCCTTCATCATTACTGATGAGGGAGACAACAACACCTGTGATTATATCACGGTGTCCATCCCCGGGGTAGCTTTTATCCGATGATTGTTTGCGTTACTACTAACCACAAACAGTTCACTAAGCCCTGCTTTCGCACCTGCGCGGCTTGTTTGCCTTGCAGTTAAGCCAGCTTTTGGCTTTACCCTATCGCTTCGATTTCCATCCGAAGCTAGCTGACCTTAATGGACTCCTCCGTTACGCTTTTGGAGGATAGCGCCCCACTAAAACTGCCCGCCAAGCACTGTCCCAACGCGTTTTTGCCGCGCCGGTTAGATTATAAAACTTTAAAGAAAGGTATTTCACTGGCGGCTCCGCCGCATCCGAAAACACGGTTTCAAAGCCTCCCTTCTATGCTACGCATCAAAGTCCTATAGCCAATACTAAGTTGCAGTAAAGCTCCCGGGGTCTTTTCGTCTTGCTACAGGTACCCAGCATCTTCGCTGGAATTGCAATTTCACCGAGCTCGTGGTTGAGACAGTTCCCCAGTCGTTACGCCTTTCGTGCACGTCTGAACTTCATGTTAATCCATTATTTCTAATGGCATAGACTATATCTTCATCCGAGTATTAGTAAAATTTAAGATATCTTTTTTAGAGTATCGTCTTCTTCCGCTGGCATTCATTGTAAATGCCAAATCTATAACTTCTTTAAGACCTTTTAAATTTTTGTGTTTTCCGTTCATCATTTTAAAACAAATTCTGCAAAAAACTTGAAAGTCTTTATGTTTAGCCGAAAGAAGAGGATATCTTTTAAAATGAGGGATGATTTTATTGATCAAATCATCAAGTCTTCTCACCTCATATTTAAGTGTTCGATCAGAAAAATCTCTTCTCATAAAACCACATTTGAATCTTCTCTGCATGTGAAAAAGAATTTCTGCCCGGTCATAATTCTGGCTTACGGAAAAACTGGGTTTTGTCTCCCATCCAACAATAAATTTACTGCGTTTGGAAAATGAGACGCTAAAACAACCTTCTCCGTCTACATAACCAGAAATATATTCTCCTAAATTTCGATTTTTAATACTTGGCGCCGGCATATTATGGAATTTATAATATTCTAATTCTATCACAATTCCATCTTTGTCGCCAACAGCTGTTGGCGACTCCAGTCGTTACGGGGTCACTTGGACTTCCCACGGTATTATCCTATTTTCATTGTTCTGCCCTTGATGCAGAACTCTAATGAGGACTTCACCGTTATAAGCCGGATTTATTTCCGATATTACTATCGGAACTGGCGATTCATCACCAGACAAGGAATTACGCTACCTTAGAACGATTATAGTTATCGCTGACATTTACGAGGGCTTCGGGC
>CAZFEY010000049.1:0-3237 GCA_964518135.1 uncultured Candidatus Saccharibacteria bacterium | reverse complement strand
ACCCTGCCAATCTCCTTTAAATACATCTGTACGGAATCAATCTTAGCCTCTCCTATTCTTTTTGAAATTCTGTCAGGTTTTGGTTTGAATTCCAGAAGCTCTTTAGCTTCTTTTACTTCAACTCCTTCGCGATCAAATCTATCATAAAGCTGTTCTAGTCCTCGCACGTCTTTTTCCATCAATGGAAACAAATATAATATTTCCGACAAAGTCACAAAACCTCTTTGCCTGCCCTTTTCTATAAGTTGCGCCACTTTTTCTTCAGAAAATATTCTGTATCTTGATTTTTTTTGCCCTTTTTTCACCGGAATATCGGCACTAATAAAAGTAACTCTTTTTCTACGAGATTTTGGCAGTTCTGTCTTTATTTCGCCAGAAACAAACTTGTTTATCTCCTGTATGATTGGCTTTTTTATCGCCTTATTGATTCTCTTAACCGATTTTTTGACTTTCGGTTTTTTTCTGAATGATTTTTTCTTAAAACTAGCCTTTCTTTTCTTCGCTTTTTTGATAGAACCTTTTGGCTTTTTTCGCATTTCCTTTTTCTTTTGTCGTATTTTTTTCTTTTTCACCCCGTTAGAGGTCTGTCGTTATATGATATATATCAATTTCTAACAGACTTTTATTGTTTCTTACTTCCCCGATAATGCCTTGAATAAAAATTTCAACAAATTTTTACGCCCAAGACCTCTAACGGGGTTTTATACTAATTTAATTCTAAATCGTAAAGCGCCTTTGAATAATTATTAAATTCTTGAGTAAAAGATTCTATGAGGGCCGCGTCTTTTTTGTTTTCGGCCTCTTTGAGGGATTTTGAAATTTCGTCTAGTTTCTTCTTTATATCTATTGCTTTGATTTCTTTCAAGCACAGCTTTATTTCCGATTCAAGGTCTTTTTCTGGAATTTCTTCAACTTCGGCTTTTAGGGCTAGGTAATTATAATAATCGGTCGCTCCCTCGCTCCCTGTAATCGCTTCGCGATTATAATAATTAGTCGCTCCTTCGCTCCCTGTAATCGCTTCGCGATTATAATAATCATTTTCTTTAAAATCGTTTTTGCCTTCTTTTAAGACGGCTAAAATATCTCTGATTTTTTCAGAAAAGCTGGTTAGCTCTTGAACAAACTCTATGGATTTCGGAAACTTCAAAACCAATACCACCAATCTTTCTTCCAATAGCTCTCTCCTTGTTTTTATCGGCTCTTGCGCCACTTCTTCCGGTTCCAAGCCATATGTATCTTCTTCTAGCTTGGTTTTGGCAAGCTCTTCTAAAACCACCTCCTCTTTAACATCGAGCTGTTTTGCCAATTTCTGAACCCAGAATGATTGCTCTATTTTGTTTTGTATTTTTTTAATAACCGGCAATAAAAATTTTGATATTATTTTTTTTCCTTCCGGTGTTTTGGGATCGGCTTTTTCAATTGCGTTGTCGAAATAGAATTCCATGATTGACTTGGCCTTCGATACAAGATTAGCAAAGACTTCTTTATCTTCGGCCAAAACATCTGCGGGGTCTGAACCTTTTGGCATGGTAATAACTTTGATGTTAAAACCCTGCATTTGCGCCAGATCAATACTTCTTTTGGTGGCTGAATCCCCGGCCACATCCATATCAAACGCAGTAAGCAAATTCTCTGAATACCTTTTAATAATTTTTAATTGGTATGGTGTTAAAGCTGTCCCGGAAGTAGCAACTACGTTTTGAAATCCGGACTGGAAAGCCATAATGAAATCCATATAACCTTCCACCAAAATACAAGTATCTTCTTTTCTTATCGTCATTTTAGACTTATTTAAACCGTAAAGAACTCTGCTTTTGTCATACAAAAGAGTGGCAGGGCTATTCATATATTTTGCCACTTCCTTTTCGCTGTCTTTGCCGAAAATCCTGCCGCCAAAACCAATGACCTGTGAATTTAAATCAAAAATCGGGAAAATAATCCTACTGCGAAAACGATCGTAATGACCTCCCCCTTCTTTCCTGATCGCAAGACCCACCTCTTCCATTTCTTCACGCTTATACCCTTTTGAAACTAAAAAATCTAGTAATCCTTGCCAACTTTCTGGTGCATACCCCACTCTCCATTCACTTATTGATTCCTCTTTAACTTTCCTGCCGATAAGATATTGCCTTGCTTCTTTACCAACACTGCTTGCTTCGAGTTGTTTCTCAAAGAATTTGCAAGCCAATTCGCAGATATCGTACAATCTCTTTCTCTTTGTTTGAATTTCCGGCCTTTCGCGTTTTAACTCCACACCAGCCTTATGAGCCAAAATACGCAAGGCATCTCCAAATTCTACGTTTTCTATCAGCATTACAAACTTAAAAAAATCTCCTCCCTTATGACAGCCAAAACAATGCCATATCTGGCGAACGGGACTAACAAAAAAAGACGGCTTTTTCTCCGAATGAAATGGGCAAACAGCTCTGAAATTTGCTCCTGCTTTTTGCAGCTTAATATAGCTGCCTAGCACTTCAATAATATCTAGACGGCTTTTAATCTCGTCAATTGGAGAGTTAAGCATAGTAAATGAGTTAATGCTAGAGATAGGTATTATAACACTATTTATCTCGACAGAAAAGAGGCGGATTTTTTAGTCAAGATTAGTCAAGTTATCGATCTCTAGTTTTAAAGCATCCAGTTTTTTACCCGTTAGCCCAATTTCGGCCAACAAAGATTGTCTTTTACCAATATCTTTACACAATACCAAACCTCCGTCCAAAAGATGCTTTTTTTGCGAGCTATTTAAAGATGTTAAACAGGTTATAGGATATAAATTTGCCTGATCTATAAGAGCCTCTAATCCGCCTCGACGAGGATAATTCCAGCCGATAGCTTTTAATCCCACACAACTTGAATACCGAATTGCGTTACTTGTCAGCTTGGTATTGGTAATGAGCCATGTTTCCGTAATTTTTTCTGCACCATTATGATTTGCCCGTTCCGCCATTTTAATATCATCGAATCTTGCCTTAACATACAAAGCTGTTTTGACATCCGATTTGGTGCCGAATTCATTGTGAAATTTACATTCAACAACAATATTACTACCACCCTTGGTAGCGATAACGTCTATCTCGTGTTTAACACAAAAACCTTGAATCATCTGGCCAACTTTTACCGCAAAACCTTGCGTCCTTAAAATTTCCCCAACCAAGGCCTCAAAAGGATGGCCGCTCGGACCTAATTCCATTATTGCTTTTTTAAGCGAGTAACGTATTGCAACAGATTTCTCTT
>CAZFEY010000048.1:0-3312 GCA_964518135.1 uncultured Candidatus Saccharibacteria bacterium | reverse complement strand
AAGTCAGTGGGGAGAAAATTGGAAAGAAAGAAAGTTTTTATTTCGAGTTCTTGTAATCTTTCCAGTTTTCTCCTCGCTACCCCGACCATTTCATTGTCCTGGCGTATACTAGGCGAAATGGCGAAAAGAGGAGATAGGAGGCAGGGAATGTATCCTTGCACTTGGGACCAACGAGTTGTTGGTCCGTTTGGAATAGTTATTGGGGGTGTCCTTGGGATACTTGGGTATCCCATGGGTGACATAACGGTGACGGTGGCCACCGCCAGCATAGTTGTGCTGGGAGTGGCCATTACCATACTCCAGTTCCTTCGTGAGAAGGACTGGAATAAGAAAAACTCCAATCCCAAATAACAATAGAGGAGGAAGAGACGTTTATCTAGTCGCGTCCAAGCGACAAAGTCTCTTCCTCCCCTTCATCAAAGTTCAGGCTAAATATATTGAAGTAGTTTGCGCCGAGCTTGCCGAAGCGTGGATTTTGATGAAGGACATTGAAAATTGAAAATTTCACTTCCAGCCGGTTCAGGGACTTGAGCCCGCATCCGGCAAAAGGATGGAAGCATATGACAGTTCAAGAAGTTGACTACCCGGCACTAGTGGTTGAAATGGCCGCAGTCGGGACAGGCAACATGGGGGATGTGGTCTTCGCGAAACTTCGCGAGATCGGATCACCGAAATGGAAAAACGAGATTCGTTACTTCTGGACAGCTCTTTTTAATGCTGCCAGGGAAAGCGACGTGGTTTGGTTATGGCTTTGCACGGCGCCGCATATCAGGCGTTTTGGGCCATACAACCCAACCAACACAGTTTTTCCAGAAAGGGTAGATACCATGCCCTTACCGGAAATCGGTGGTCCAGACGATGAGTCGTTTGAACCGACCGAAAGACCAAAGCAGTGGTCGTCGGAGCCAACGGAAGACAACTTCCGCGAGCAGGCAGAGGCACTCGATGAGTTCCTGCGCGCCGAAGGCGAGAAGAATCCGCAGAACCAATGCAAATCGGTTGCGGATTATGTGGCAACTTTTCAAAACAGCGGCACTGGGCAGATGATGGCTCGGGTACAGCTCATGGAGAATGGTTTCCACGCCCTCGCCACAGACGAGGGAATAAGCTGGCTTATCGCCAATTATTCTTCTTCTGAAGGGTAGGGGTAATTCATCTTTTAATGGTTTTTTCAAGGAGGAAGAGATGTCAAGTTAATTTGCGAATTTCGCGGAAAAACCTGATCTCTTCCTCCTCTCAATTTTCTATTTTTGTATAAAAATTATTTTGTATAGAAATAGAACATTGACATAGAAATTCCTATCCGTTATGGATGGGTGCGCTGAAAAGCGAACGACGATGGTAGTCGTCGTAGCAACTATCAAATACAAAAGGAGGTGACCGTTATGGCCACCAGAAAGATCATTGACGGACCCGGCAAGTTCGATTTAATGGCCGCTCTCTTCGATGGTAAGCGAGTTTTCTTTACTATCGAAGGAGGGGACAAAGTCGAGGCCCAGATGAATTCCGTCGCTATTGAGGACGGAAGCCGCGAAAGCTGGCTTATATCTGGACGTATCGTTGGTTCCGGGTCTTGGCAGAAATTTTCCGGGTACTTTGAAACTCGGAAAAGACACGGACATCTAGAAATAGGTGTCTAGTGGGAATTTTTTTGACAACAAAGGAAGCCAGAAATTGAAGTTTAATTTCTGGCTTCCTCCTACACTTTAGATTGTAAAGCTTACTTCACAAGAGACAGGCTCGTTTATGGTCTGAAGCGTAGGAAGGTTCTTTGAAAAAAAATAGTGGGGAGAAAATTGGAAAGAAAGAAAGTTTTTATTTCGAGTTCTTATAATCTTTCCAGTTTTCTCCTCGCTATCGCGGAAATTCGGCACAGCCAATCCGCAACAAAAACATAGAAGAAGGAGGTGCAGGATTGGATATTTTCCTACAGTTCTGGGGAGGCACTTGTTATTTACTCGCTAAGATTTTTCTTGCTCACGCCGAAGGTGTGAACAAGAATGAAAAATGGCGAATGTATGGATGGGTAGTTTATCTTGTGGGCGTGCCGGCATGGGTTATCATCCTAGTTTTAAAAAGGAACTGGATTGCTGCTGCGATAGAGGCAGGCGGCTCGCCGGCATTAATCCTCGGGATTGTTGTTGCGACAAGGGGGCTCGAACAGTCGCCTTGGTGGCTTAAGAAAAGCGCCGAAGCGTTTGCGTGCGGGTTTCTCATTGTCGGAGTCGTTTACAGCATGTACGACTTCGGGGGGATAACAACAATTTCGCAAGTTCTTGAAATGGGGGTCATGGCAGGATTTCTTTTGGGTAGCTACTTGCTCGCCAAGAGAAACCCTATTGGGTGGTTATGGTTCATGCTTATGAATGGAAGCATGGCTACTCTTATGGCCATTCAGACAAAGCCGATCCTTGTTGTTCAACAGGTAGTATCATTATGCTTTGTAATCTACGGCTACCTGCGAGCGCGAAAAAATAAGGGAGGAACGAAATAGCGAAAAATTTTTATAACAACGCTTTTCTTCCTCCCCTTTACCAAAGTATGTTATTGAAATAATATACTTTGGTGAGGGACAGTTCTTTAGAGTAAACAGGTGAGGAGAAAATTACCCTTCGATAAAATCAGGGTAGCTTTCTCCTCATTAATGCGGAAATCGGTGAAAGCCAATCCGCGCGGTTTAATAATCGGAGAACGAATAGAAAGGAAGAGAATAAAGATGGATGAGGGAAAGGAAAAAGAAAAAGCACTTAAGTTAGCGGAAGAAAACATAGACAATCCGCTAATGGAAGCAGCAATTCTTGCTGCTGCAGCGGTAATCTTATTTGGTGATCCAGCTCTAATCGAGCATTTTTATGCCCTTTTGAGCGCTAGTAATAAGCTAGGATTGGCTCTTGGGGAAAGGGCAAAAAGCAACACCAATTAAGACTCGAGAAAGAGAGGAAGTGTCTATGCTTCCTCTTTCTTTATTAAAATATGTTATTAAAATAATATATTTTGACGAAGGAAAAAGATCAGAAGCGCTCTCGTTGTGCATTTAAATACTCTCTCTTTGTCCGGGTTTTTTACAAAACCATGGATAGAATGCAGAACGGGAGTACTTTTGGTCTTGTTGACGGGTTGACCCGGTAGTAGAAATTTGACACCTTTCAGGTAATTTCGCGTAGCGGGTCAAATTTTCACTACCGGGTTGACACACTAAAAACAAAGAGTATTATGAAAATAGTAGCAATTCGGATTCTCCGTATTCTTTCAAGAGAGAATAGCCGATGGTCGAGCTACTAGATAAAACGACTGGAACGTTTTAAACGATTG
>CAZFEY010000047.1:3119-3331 GCA_964518135.1 uncultured Candidatus Saccharibacteria bacterium | reverse complement strand
CAGGCATACAAAAGACTTATTGATGAATTCGGACTGGGTACAAATGAAGTCGCACGAAAAGTAGGAAAAAGCGCCCCGACAATATCCAATACCATAAGACTTCTTTCCTTACCGGATGCTATTAAGGATGCTTTGGTCGCGGGAGTGATAACAGAAGGACACGTGCGTCCACTTATTTCACTGGGCGAGCCAAAGCTAATGCTTGAGTTATT
>CAZFEY010000047.1:2821-3109 GCA_964518135.1 uncultured Candidatus Saccharibacteria bacterium | reverse complement strand
AGGAAGGTGAAACCAGGACAAAAAGCGATAGGCTTTGGGTTCCGGAGCTTGACGAAATGGCGAAGAGTCTAAAAGATAAGTTTGGGCTTCATAAGGTTACCATATTTCAGTCCAGATCAAGAGCCAGGGTGGTAATCGAGGTTGCAGGGGATGTTGATGTTACGGGCCCCAAAATAAAAGAACTGATAGATCTTTTATCCCCGTAAAAATCCTAATAAGGGTTACTTACTCTTCCAAATTTGCTAAGCGGCCAATAGATCAAAAAAGATGTTCCAATGATGTTCTTTT
>CAZFEY010000047.1:0-2811 GCA_964518135.1 uncultured Candidatus Saccharibacteria bacterium | reverse complement strand
GTACTGTGACCGATTGTTCCTCCCTTAAAAAGCTCTGCGGATTAGTTGTCACATCAGGGGAGAGAAATTCATCTTCTGACACAAATCTTCCGTTGACGTATATGTTCCCGTTATTTAACGAAACTGTTTCTTCGGGAAGGGCGATCACTCTTTTAATAAAATCCTTATCTGCCTCTGTTGGAGATTTAAAGACAATCACATCGCCTTTTTTGGGTCCGGAAAGTTTTAAGAAGCTTGTTGTTCCATAGCCAATAAGATTGGTAAGAACATATTCTCCATCATGAAAATTAGGGTACATAGAATCCCCTTGTACTTCAAATGGTCTGAATAAGAAGACATGTATTACCAGAAATACCGCAACAACAAGGAGAATTGTTTCAAGAGCGTCTATTAGAAAAGCGTAGATTCGACGTAGGGCTGTCAGGAGCATATTTTATGATTTTCTCAGGATTAGCTTAGCTTTGTCAACCTTCTGTTTTATGGTAATATATGAGAGCTTTGGGGGATCCATAGCTCAGTTGGGATCCTTAGCTCAGAGGTAGAGCGCTTCGTTCACATCGAAGAAGTCGCAAGTTCGAGTCTTGCAGGATCCACAAGGGAATGCCGTCCGATAGTCATCGGATAGGTTCCAGATTCGAATCCTGGTGAGCCCACTAAATCTTAATAAAAATGCACTGCATTACCTGCGACAAAAACAAATACCCTTTATGCTCGAACTGCTCTAGAAATCCTTATTTTGTTGAAAAAGCGAGAAGAGTTCTAGCGCAAAAAAACGGTCTCAAAAGCCTTAAACAATTGTATTCCGAAAAATACGCTGAAATAAAAAATTATAATACTAACTCTTTCTGGAATATAAAGTTTTCAAGCCCGGTTTCATACGCAAACGAGCCTAGCGTAACAAAGGAGAGGATCAAAATAGCAGCGTCGTATATCCCAAGGAAAACAAAAAGACTGTTGGATATCGGAACGGGCGTTGGTCTAATTGAGGAGTATCTTGGTAGTCAAGGGAAAACATACGAGATTTATGGAATAGACATATCGCAAAAGAGTGTAAATATTTTGAAGAAAAAGTTTAAAGGAGATTTTAGAAAAGGATCAGTATACAGCCTTCCGTATGGAAAAAATAGCTTTGACGTTGTATTGGCGCTTGAAGTTTTGGAGCATATCTCTCCATCAAAAATACTTAGAGTTCTTGGTAAAGTAAATGAAATTCTTAAGCCCGGGGGTGTGTTTATTTGCTCAGTTCCATTAAACGAAAGAATGTGGGGGCTTACGGTAAATGAGAGTAGCCACCTCAGGGAATATTCGCCTGAACTCTTAGAGAGGGAATTGACTATTTCAGGATTTAGGCCAGCTGGGAAGAGTTTTATTTATGCATTTCCTGATCATTATGTTTTAAAAAGCCTTATCGCGAGAAATATTCTCACAAAAAGATGGGACTTTAACGATCTAATACTGTCGGCTAAGAAAATATGAGGATTCTGTTTTTGACACGAAGATTCTATCCAGGCATTGGCGGAGTAGAGAAACACGTCGAAGAAGTGGGAAAGATTTTGGTAAAAAAAGGGCACGACTTGACTGTTGTTACAAAATCGCATGGCGAAAAAAGTTTGTACAGGGGAATCAAAATAAAAAGGATAGAAAAAACGCCTGATAATTGGTTTGAAAAGTTTTATGTATGGATTTGGTTTTGGAAAAACAAACAGTTAATTAAAAACGCAGATATAGTTCACGCACATGACGTATTCTATTGGTATTTACCCTTCAGGTTTATGTTCCCTAGGAAAAAAGTCTTTATAACTTTTCATGGATATGAATCCTACCCCGTTAGAAAAAGAGCGATTATTGTTAGAAGAATATCAGAGCTATTGTCTAACGGTAATATTTGCGTAGGAGATTTTATTAAAAAATGGTACGGGACAAAAGCCAATTTTGTTATTTACGGAGCAGTTAATGTATCTGCGGTCGGTAAAAGGCCAATAAATCGTCAATCAGCAATTTTTTACGGAAGACTTGATGACCAAACTGGAATCTTGGATTATGCGAAAGCAACCGATTTGATAAAGGAAAAGTATCCTAAATTTGATTTATTGATTTTAGGAGAAGGAAAATACAAACATAGGCTGAAAGGTTATAATACAAAAAAATTTAAAAAAAACGCAGTAAAATATCTAGAAAACTACAATTTTGCATTTGTTTCAAGATATCTTTCGATTCTGGAAGCACTTGCCGCAAAACGCTTAGCGTTCGCGTTGTATGACAATCCAATAAAGGAGGATTACCTAAGAATGTCACCCTTCTCAGAGTATATTGTTATAGAAAATTCTCCTAAAAAGTTAGCTGAGAGAGTTGATTATTATCTTAGAAACCGACAAGCAGAAGAAGAGTTAATCGAGAAGGGATTTAGTTGGGTAACTAATCAAACATGGGAGAACGTAGTGGGTGCTTATCTACGTCTTTGGAGATAACTAAAATGCAGATTATTAAATGTGCTATTTGCGGTAATAACAGTAAAGCAAAAACTTTGTATAAAGATAATTATGAATTCTCAAAAATAGATAGGAAATCATTTTCGGCAAGAAGAATGCCTGACGGGACCCACTACAGATTTTTAAAGTGTTGCGAATGTGGATTAATATTTTCCAGTCCTATTATAGATGCTTTGAAGATAAAGAAATTTTATGAGGATAGCGATTTCAATTATCAAACCGAGTCAGAATACCTGCGAAAGGTATATTACAAGTATTTTAAAAAATTTATTAATGCAAAAAATAAAAATGTAAAAATACTGGAAATTGGTTGTGCGAACGG
>CAZFEY010000046.1:0-3524 GCA_964518135.1 uncultured Candidatus Saccharibacteria bacterium | reverse complement strand
CCGATAATAAGTGTAACTTCTGGGGAGAATTCAAAATTTTCTTTTTTGTAGCTTCTGAAGTTATGCAAGTTTATTGAGTTAAGCACTGCCCGATTGTAGCACTACATCGAGGCTAAAACAACACAATTATCAAGCATTTAGGGGGACGTTATATGTGGTTCCTTCAATCTCAGTAGTTGCGGCCCCTTCTGGGGAAATATTTATTCCGATTCCGGCACCATAATCCACTGGTAAGTAACCTTTTCTTTCCGGCACAACATACTGTTTTATGTAGGGACTGATGGTGTCATAATGAGAGTCTGCCCATATTACCAGCCTTCTATCAGGGTTATTTATATGATATCTTCTAGCAAATCTTGATAAAAGGTTTAATGAATGATTTAGTCTGTCACCTAATTCAATGGGTCCCTCAGCGCCCATTTTTTTGCGGATCTCAGAGTATCTATCGTCTTCGAATGCTATCCAGAAATCATCCGGATTGTGCTCTAAAAGAAATTTTTCAAACTCCGGAGCCTGAGTAAACATATTGGGTTCTCGAAGTTGGGGCGTTGGCCTTGGACCAGGATTACCACGTATTCTTGAACTTTCGTTTAATAAATAGTTTCCAGATAAATTCTCTTCACCTAGAACCTGCTCAATTCCTTCAAGTACTGCCTGAGCCGTCTCCATACTTCGCTGACCTTTTATAAAATAGGTATCACTTGCAACCACTAGAAAATCGACTTTATTTCTTTCTTCTGGGGGTAGAGCTAATAATGTGTCTTTAACGACTGCAGCGCTTTGGGCTTTAGCCTCCATAAACGCTTCAGAATCTAAACTTCCGACACGTTCACTTTCTTTATCTCTTATATATTTACCATGTCGCTGGATAATTATTGCCGTCCCGTTTGTGGTTGGAGGCTTAATTCTTATGTCTTCTTTTCGAATCGTCTCTGGCGTATTTGTGGCTTCCATAGCTTAATATTACCAGGTTTTAGATTCTACGCGAAATTCAATAAGATCTCAGATTCAAAGATATTAAGGATTTAAAAAACTAAATAAATATCCTCGCTAATTAACTAAGCTCTGCATTTACGATAGATCCTCCCCCAAGCAATCCAGCTTCTAATCTAAAGTTGATGCCTGCTACGATAGTTCTAACTCTTAGTCTGAAACCACCATCGTATGTATCGGCGATATGAAATGCGGGATAATGATGACTTTGTGCTTCAGCCTCAGCGGCTTCTGCGATTTGGCTGTGAGTCATATCAAGCAAATTTTGTCTTTCTCCTAAGGCTACCCGAATTAAGGATACATCAAAATCCTCAGGATCCAATTGCTCGATAATTGGTTCATCAAAATTCGGCTTACCTTCGGTCATGCTCGAACCTAAAAAGTATTTAACTTTGGTGCTACGGAGTTCCAATGCCTCATTATTTATTTTGGCAAATTTCGCTAGTTTTTCTTCGGCGCTCAATTCCGTATTGCGAACCGGTGCTTTATTGTCAGGCTCAACCATGCCATCAATAACCTCCATTATTATCCCTATAGCGTCTTCTGAGTCGCCCGCTTCCCTTATTGCTTCTGAAAGTCGTGTCTTAAGCTTCTCTTTAACTCTCTGTAAATCAGAAGGTTGAATATCTAAGCCTACGCCCTCTGATAAGGGAATGACTCGTTCTCCTGGTCTTTTTTCTGTTCTGCCTTGTGTTTCCATAATGTTTAGCAATTTTTATTGCTTCGGGAATGCTATCCTATTAAAATAATAGGTCAAGAGTTATTTTCGAGGCTAAAAGTTAGATAAATGAGGCTAAAATTAGCAAAAATTAACCTTCAAATTCACGCACAAAATACTTATTTTCAACTGCCCAAAGTAACAAAATATTGCCTTTTTTAAGCCATTCATAGGTGTCTTGCCTGCTAAACTTTTCGGGGAGAAGATAATAGCGACCTAGATAAAATTCGAGCTCAACGGCCTCATCAGTTACTATTTCTGAACTTTTAAGGTTAGTTTCCTCAAATATCATCCATGGCTCGGCAAGAGAAACTTTTACGCCCACTTCCTTCACCCTATCTTCTATTAAAATTCTTGGTATCCTTCTCTTGCTTGGAGCTTTCCATAACCTCGAGGCATGAAGGATTTTCCCCTCTTTCCATTTATATTTGGCTCCAATTGCAGACATATTAAATATTAAGAAGAATTGTAATCTTTTTCTAAGTACGCGGTAGCTTCTTGTACAGACTCAAATTTTGGCACACCCTTTTCTACCCACCTCAATATCCATTCTCTATGATTAAGTACTTGTTGAAGGTGTTCTGAGGTTGCACCCCCATCGTAGTTTCCTTTTTCTCGAGCATTTATGTATGATTTGTGAGTTTCCCAATCAGGAATTACTATCGCGTCAGGCGGTAACCAGTTGTTTGATGCCCCTATAATCCAAAAGCCTAATTTTTTCGCTTGAACTGTAATTACGTCGCTTCTCTGATCAATTTCATCAATAACCGGTATGGGCTCTGTCCACCAAGGACCTGCAGGATGAGCAAAAGCAGATTCCCATAAAACATCTCCGTCCATCCAATGTTTTTCTTTTTGGCGTTCGACGAAATAAGTCTTACCAGTCCCAGACGGAGCCATTATGAAATATCCCTTTTTATGAGTTTTATATTCCTTTGCAAGTTCGTCGAAAACTTTTGTTCCATCGGAAAAAATGAGAGGAGTGTTGAGAGGAAGTAGACCTAAACGATCTCTCTGCATACAAAACTATTCTATCACAGTTCCTAAAAACTTCTCCCCGCGGAAATACTTTTCGATATTCTCAAAATTATTGCCGTTCAAAACTACCACTTTTACTCCTAATTGTTGGGCTTTTTCGGCTGCCACGGGATCAAAAGGAGCATTTAAGCCTGGGGTCCATTTATCGCCCACAAGTTTTCTAAAATTTTTCCAACTAATTTTACTAATTGGTTTGGCATTTTTAAATTTTGCCGGATCTCTCTCGTAGACTTGATCTATATTTGAAAGGTTAACTACTTCAGAAACGCCATAATCCTCACAAAGTAAAACGGCGTCATAATCCGTGGACCAACCCGGCTTCCAACCGGATGCTACGACGATCGGCTCTTTAACTTTTCTTATGATGTCGTAATGTTTAATTATAAATGGGTGTGCGATGTCTCTAAAAATAGTTCTAAGGAGATGAGCGTTTAGCCTTGTTGCATGAATTCCGAGCCAATCAACATCCTCATCAGTTAGTTCGTGTCCTATCACTTCCATCGCGGCTTTTTGATAATGCCTGGTAGTGGCTCCGCCCCCTGTAACCAAAAAAAACTGGCGGTTTTTGTTTTTCGCCAGTTGACGCCTCACGAAGTCATTAAGGTTCTTAAGAAAAGTAATTCCTAAGCCTCCGTTGGGGACAATTAAAGATCCCCCTACGGAAATTATAATCTTATCTGTATAGTTGGTACCCATGTTTTAATTTAGGCCAAAAAAAATCCGTGAGCTACCCGGTTGGAGTTAATCTTA
This sequence comes from uncultured Candidatus Saccharibacteria bacterium, assembly GCA_964518135.1. Taxonomy (GTDB): domain Bacteria; phylum Patescibacteriota; class Minisyncoccia; order Minisyncoccales; family 2-12-FULL-40-12; genus 2-12-FULL-40-12. The sequence goes on along the minus strand of CAZFEY010000046.1, from coordinate 25 downwards.
GGGCAAACTGTGTCAAAGGTCAAGT
>CAZFEY010000045.1:0-3580 GCA_964518135.1 uncultured Candidatus Saccharibacteria bacterium | reverse complement strand
ATAATGCAGGCGAGGCAGTTAAAAAAAGAGATACGGTGCAAAGAATGGCTGATGCCAACAAAGCCTTCTCGCATTTCAGATTTTAATTCCCCATTAATTCTGTTATCATCGCTTCATGTTAGCAATTATTTTTGCGCTAATTTCTTATTTTAGTTGGGGTGCGGGTGATATTCCCGGAACAATTGCAACTAGAAAAATTGGTTCAATATTGACATCTTTCTGGATATATCTCGTAGGATTACTTGGTTCAACTTTATTCATACCTTTTTTCTTTAACGATCTTAATAAATTTACCCTTGAGGTTTTTGGAATAAACATTGGCCTTGGAATACTACTTGCAGTTTGTTACCTTGCTTTTAATGAAGCATTTAGGTTGGGCAATGTATCCATAGTAGGAACTATAGCAGGATCTTTTAGCGCTGTTACTATCGTTTTATCACTGATTTTTCTCGGAGAGACTCTAACAATAGTTCAATTTTTATTTATTCTATTGATTTTTTCCGGAATTATACTTACATCACTTAATTTCAAGGATTTAAAATCAGGCACAATATTAGAAAATAAAGGAACCTGGATAGCTTTGGCAGTTATGTTTGGATGGGGAGCCTACTATACGTTTATTAAAATCCCGATAACAGAGGTGGGTTGGTTTTGGCCGAATTACATCTCAGCAATAATCGGAACAGTTCTTCTAGGTTGGCTAGCCTTTGGTAAACTAAGAACCTTTAAGGTTTCAGATATGAAGACAAGATATAACCTTATTGCAGCAGGAATTTTACTTACTCTTGGAACATTTAGTTTAAATTATGCTCTTTCTGTTGGGGCTACTTCGTTGGTAGCTCCTATCGCTGGTTCTTATACGACTCTATTTGTCTTACTCTCTCGTTTTGCTTTTAAAGATAGGCTTACTAAACAACAGTGGCTAGGAATAGTTGTGACTCTTTGCGGAATAGTTCTCCTTGCGTTTTTTACCAGATGAAAAAATTTTACGCCAAGAATCGAAAAGAATGGCGGGAATGGCTTGAGAAAAATCACGATAAAGAAAAAGAAGTCTGGTTTGTTTACTATAAAAAATCTGCAAACAAGCCATTTGTCTCATACGAGGATGCGGTTCAGGAGGCGCTCTGTTTTGGTTGGATTGACTCCACGGTCCGCGCCTTTGATGAGGAAAGCCGAGGTCAAAGATTTACGCCTAGAAATCCCAAATCGAATTGGTCGGAGTTAAATCGTGAACGCGCCCGCCGTTTGATCGCCAAAAAACTTATGACCTCTTCAGGTGCTCGTTTACTGCCTCCTGATTTGGATAATGTCAAACTTGAAATCCCAAAGGAAGTTTTGTTAGTCCTCAAGAAGGATCCTGAAGTTTGGCGCAATTTTCAAAACTTTGACGATTTATATAAACGCATCAGAACTGCCTATATCGGTTCACCCAAAAAACAAGGAAGAGATGAGGAATACGAGCGTCGTTTAAATAGTTTTTTAAAAGCCACTAAGAAAAACCGCAAAATTGGAACTATCCTATAGAAATTGGTATAATCCAGCTCCTATGCCAATTGTTGAAGCACCAAAGTATTTTAGGCGAAGCTCTACAGTAGAGCAATACCAAAATACGATCCCTATGGGTAATTTTGACGTACCCTATGAATCGGTTGGTCGCGGATCCTACTCAGAGCTATTTGAAGTTCGGTCAGAGGTGCTTTTTGCAGCAGATCACCAGGGCATATATAGCAGGAGACCTTGGCAAGCAAAATTAGATTACTACTATTCAAAAGTTCTGAAAACTATTTATCCCGATCACTTTCCATCTGTTTATGCCGGAATCACAGGTAGGGTTATTGAAGGAATGCACACTCCAGGAGGTACTTTTAGAGAAAGGATAAGATATGAGGATATTGCAAACGGCGATAAGGAAATAAATTTTGGGCTGGAGCTTGGAGTAGTCGATGAAGAACAGCTAGGTTCACTACGCTACTGGGCTCCTGCTGAAATATTTAGAGATTTTTTAGAATGGACTAATAACGGAATTCCATTAATTGTAGATCCAGGACCAGGACATTTTGTGCAAGATAATAAAACTGGCGATATAAAGTATCTAGACCTGCCAATGAGGACGCCTAGATTAAATATTCCTTGGGATATCGATAAGATTTCTAACCTAATGAAGGCAAAAGGGTTTTCGGGAGAAAAAATCGAGTCGATCGTGCGAATAATAGGCAGAGTGGTTAGGCTTGAAGAAATGGCGCCCAGGATGAGAGATCTAATGGAAGAATTTGGTTATCGTAGACCGCGACTGACTAAGAAAGGTCGAGATAAAATTATTAATAGCTTAGAAGACTTGAAATCAGACGAAAAAAAGATGGTAGTTAGTGCCGTTGACTATGTTAGGGGCTAGAATAGAAAACTCTGGTGTGTTATAATTTTTTGGCTTCCCAAGCGGGGAAGTTTTTTTGAGCTATAATTATTGTAATGGACGAACAAAGACAAACGGATTTAAGTAAGGTAAGAAATATTGGCATTATTGCCCATATTGACGCGGGTAAAACCACCACTACCGAACGAATTCTTTTCTACACGGGAAAAACCCACAAAATTGGCGATATTGACGAGGGAACCACCGTTATGGACTGGATGGAGCAGGAAAAAGAAAGAGGGATTACTATTGTCTCTGCCGCTACCACCGCTTTTTGGAGCCCGACAGAAGGCCCAAACAAAGGAGTACTGCATAGAGTAAATATTATCGACACTCCGGGCCACGTGGACTTTACCGCAGAAGTTGAAAGATCTCTTCGCGTCCTTGACGGAGGAGTTACTGTTCTTGACGCTGAAGAAGGAGTGCAAAGCCAATCCGAAACAGTCTGGAGACAGGCGGATAAATATAAAGTTCCCAGAATCTGTTTTATAAATAAGATGGATAAGTTAGGCGCGGATTTTTTGCTTACTATTAAATCTATTGAAGATAGACTTGGAGCAAATCCTGCAATTATGGTGCTTCCCATCGGAGTAGAATCAACTTTTGTCGGCATCGTAGATTTGCTAACCAGAAAAGCTTATAGGTGGGGAGGAGAGGAACTGGGAGCAAAGTATGAAGTAAATGATGACATACCAGAGGGTCTTAAGCCGCAAGTTGAAGAGTATAGACATAAATTAATAGAAAAAATCTCAGAAACTGACGACACGCTCCTTAATAAATATTTAGAAGGAAAAGAGCCAACGGTTGAAGAATTGCGCGCCGCTTTAAGGCGCGCGGTTATTGCTTATAAATTAGTCCCAATTTATGCCGGTAGTTCTCTTCGAAACAAAGGAGTCCAGCCTCTTTTGGACGCAGTTGTTGATTATTTACCAAGTCCAATGGACGTTGGTGAAATAGTTGGGATTAATCCGAAAACAGAAGCCGAGGAAAGAAGGAAATCCGATCCCGAACAACCTGTCGCGGGACTTGCCTTTAAAATCCAGATCGATCCCCACGTAGGACGCCTTACATATTTTAGGGTTTATTCGGGAAAAATTGCAGCAGGCTCTTATATCTATAACAGCACTAAAAATATAACTGAGAGGATAGGACGAATTCTTATGATGCATG
>CAZFEY010000044.1:0-3819 GCA_964518135.1 uncultured Candidatus Saccharibacteria bacterium | reverse complement strand
AAACATCAACAACTGATCCTATAACTTGAATTACTTTGCCTTGTTGCATAGAAATAAACGAGTTTGTTTCTCGCGAAATAATTTAATTATTAATAGCGGCCATTGTACCTGCCATTTCGGTAAGTTCCCTGGTAATCAATTCTTGCCGCGATTTATTATAAGTTAAAGTTAAATTATCGGTTAATTCTTTTGCGTTATCAGAGGCATTTTTCATTGTCATTCTTCTTGAAGAGTGCTCTGACGCATTAGCTTCTAACATAAGGTGATAAATTTGTATTCTTAATAAATGGGGCAAAAAATTGTTCAGAAGTTCTTGGGGCGATGGCTCTACAATATAATCCATCGGTAAATTTATTCTCTCTTTCATAATTTCTTTTTTTAACTCGGAGTATTTACCGGTGTCGGGAATAATGTTTTCAATGGTCTTTCTAATATGTTCTGCATTAAAGGGCAGTATTTGCCTCTCCACCACGTCTTGTTTAAAAACAGAAGTGAAATTAGTAGAAAAAGAAATAATCCTATCCCATTGATTACTTTCGTATCCCTGCTTTAATGTGTCGGCCAGTTCAATCACTTCTTCTAAATTAACAATGTCGCTATAGTTGGAAAAAGCCTTAACAGGTTCAAATCCGCGTTTCTGCAGGTAATTTACGCCTTTTTGGCCAATCGCAGCAAAAACAAATTTTCCATCAATTAAATCTTTTTGATTATCTTTTAAAAATCTATCCAGTTTTTTAATCACGGCGCTATTAAAAGAACCCACTAACCCCTTGTCAGATGTTACCAATAAAACCATTGTCTTTTTTGTTTCTCTTGAAAAAAACATTTGTTGACTATCCGACTGACTGATAAATGAGTTTGTTTCTGACGAAATAAAATTAGCTATATTCCCCAACATCTCCAAGGCCTCAAAAGCATAAAAACGAGATCTCAAAGCTACTTCTTGAGATTTTCTCATCTTCGTTGCCGCCACCAATTCCATGGCCGTCATAATCTGTCCTATACCGCGGACTCCGCTGATTTGTTTTTTAAGATTGCTTAGAGATGCCATAAATCAAGCGCTTTCTTAATAGATTCTTCTACTTCCTTAGTTAGATCTTCCACTTTCGTAATTTGTTCTATGGTTTCAATATGAAAATTCTTAAAATATTGAACCAATTTTTCACCAGCCGCATTCACATCTGCTTTGTCAACATTGTCAAAATAGCCATTAATAGCAGCGTAGATCAGGCACACTTGATACTCAAAAGATATTGGTTTTAAATCGCTTTGTTGTAAAATCGCTGTCAGAATACCTCCTCTTTGGATTCTCTTTTTTGTTGTTTCATCGACATCAGACGCAAACTGCGTAAAGGCCTGCAATTCTCTAAATTGCGCCAGTTCCAATCGCAGTCTTCCTGCTACCTTCTTCATTGCCCTTGTTTGGGCAGAAGAACCAACGCGGGAAACCGACAAACCAACGCTAATGGCCGGACGAGAACCCTGATAAAACAAATCTTGATCCAGATAAATCTGGCCATCTGTAATAGATATTACATTGGTAGGGATGTAGGCTGAAATATCGCCTAGTTGAGTTTCAATGATGGGCAAGGCCGTTAGAGAACCTCCGCCTTTTTGATCGTTCAATTTTGCCGCTCTTTCCAAAAGTCGAGAATGAAGATAAAAAACATCTCCGGGATAGGCCTCGCGGCCAGGCGACCTTCTTAACAAAAGAGAGATTTGCCTATATGACCAAGCATGCTTTGTCAGATCGTCATAAATAACAAGCGCATCTTTTCCCTTGTCCATATAATACTCGCCGATTGCGCAACCCGTATATGGCGCTAAATACAAAAATGATGCCGGCGAAGATGCTGAAGCCGAAACTATTATCGAATATTTTAAAGCATCATTGTCTTCTAGCGTTTTGATAATCTGTGCTATTTTTGATTCTTTCTGACCAATAGCCACATATATACAAACAGGCGCTTCGCGTCTCTTGTCGTATTGCTGATTAATAATAGTATCAAGCACTATAGCGGTTTTTCCGATTTGCCTATCTCCAATGATCAGCTCTCTCTGTCCTCGCCCTATTGGTATTAAGGCATCAATTGCCTTTACGCCGGTGTGCAATGGGGTTTTAACCGACTCTCTATCCAAAACCGATGGCGCCTTTCTTTCTAGAAAATATCTTACAGGTTTTCCTTTTGTGAAAATTTCTCCTTTGCCGTCTAATGGCCTGCCCAAAGGATCAATAACTCTACCCAACATTTCCTCACCCACCTCAACAGATAAAACTTGATCAGTCCTTTTAACGCTATCTCCGCTCTTAATATTTTTATCTTCGCCCAATACTAAAGCCCCTATCCCTTCTTCTTCCAAATTAAGGACTAAAGCTGGAACTTGGGCTTTTTTAGTTTCTATCATCAAAATTTCTTGGCTTTTTGCCCCATTCAAACCCATAATCTTAACTACGCCGTCACCAACTTCAACAACTTGTCCAACCTCTTCCCATTTTGGGTCAACGGATATGTTGGATAATTCTTTTCTTAAATGCTCTATAATGTCGTAACTCATATTATTACTCTAAATACTAAACATAATTTTTAAAAACTTGATCTAGAATTTTTTTAAAGGAAACATCTAATTGTTTTTCTTCGTTTATGACAATCCTTACCCCTGCGATTAAATCATCTCTTACAGACTCTTTGATGTCATAATGCTTATTATCAAATAATTTAATAAGGTTGTTATAAAGCGCCCCACGGAAAGATCTCGCAGATTCTATTTTCGCAATTTGCTTTCCTTCTAACTCCCTTGTGCATCTTGTAACTTGATCCAATATTCTCTCTTTCTTTCCAAGATCACCGTTCTTGACAATAACCCGGACGAAATTATTAATTAAATCTTTTCTATCAACAATTCCCTCTTGTAACAGTTGAGTAAAAACTTTCGCGTAGATTTTTGGTGATATTTTCATTTCACTTCTACTTTGATGCCTCCTCTATGGCTTTTTTAATTAATACCTCGTCTGTTGCAGCCGGGTTTAGTTTAACAAATTTACTCAACACTTCTTTTACCAAAACAGCGATATTTTTCTCTGCTGATTTCATAGCGGTATCTTTCTCTGTCTTTATTTCGTCAAGTGCTTTTGTGTAAGCTGACTTTCCCTTATCATTCGCGCGTTTGATAATTTCAGCTTCCTCTACCTGCGCCTTCTTCTGGGCATTAGCTATGATGCTTGACGCCCTATCTTCTGCCAGCCTCATCTTTTCCCGCTCCAGATTAACAATTTCAGAAAAACGTTTTGACGCTTCCTCTTCTTTTATTAATCCTGCCTCTATTTTCTCTTTTCTCTCTGCAATATATTTTACCAACGGCTTATAAATCAAAAACGTAAAAGCAACCAATACAATGGCAAAATTAAGGATTTGGATCAATAAAATCTTCCAATCAATACCAAAATGTTCTATCAACGCCTCCATCTAATTGTCTTATCTAAAATACTTGGTCTAAACAAATTTAATATTAAGCAAACTTGATAATAAGCGCTATAACCAATGCGTAAATCGCTAAAGCTTCCGCGAACGCAATAGCCAAAATCATAGCGGTTTGCACTTTTGATGTCGCCTCGGGATTCCTACCTATTGCCTCCACCGAAGCCGAACCGATCTTGCCTATGGCAAGAGCTGGCCCGATAACACCTATAGCTATGGCTACAGCGGCAGCAATCGCTTGTATGCTAGATAAATCCATATTTTTTGTAAAATTGATATTTAATAATCCTCGACTTTGACTTAATTATGTTCTTCGTGTGGCTCAATTGCCACGGCTATAAAC
>CAZFEY010000043.1:0-3971 GCA_964518135.1 uncultured Candidatus Saccharibacteria bacterium | reverse complement strand
CCGATCTTTTTTAGCGAGGAACGGATACAAGATGAGGTAAGTGAACAAGCATTTGGGGCACTGAGAGCACCAGCGGTCTTTGGTGCTTGCCCGTATTTTCATGCTGGCGTTGCAACTGGAAAAAAAGGCGAAATATTTACGATACTGGCTGAACATTTTGGCAATTTGCAGTTCCGTGTATTTTCTCAAATAGCTGGAGTAGTTTATGCTTTTCACCAAATATTTTTGGCAGTAACTTCTGAACATCTTTTCGAATTCTGAAGTTTTAGCCCATTGATGGTTGATATTTCTGCCAAGATACAGGACATTGCCTTCGTTGGCGCTTTTCTCATTAGAGAAAGCAATATGTTGATAATCAAACAGCGCGGCGCAGAGAACTGATATAAACGACAAAAGCGCGGTGAAGGGCGTATGGCCGTTCAAATATCCTTGTTTGTTCAAGTCCAGCAGAGCTGGATCAATCCGTCTCTCTGCGATAACTGGGTTTTTGATGCCGGCGATTCTCGCCACTTTTTTGATGTTTTTAGTGGGATTGAGCAGGAAACAATTAATGCTTTCTCCCTTCTTTCTGAGCGCCTCTAAAGTGACAAGCGAATCTTTCCCTCCAGCTAATGGCACTAAATACCTATCCTTTAATTTTAGGCCGGTTGTTTCCAAAACCGGGGCAGCCACACCGAGGTTGACGCTGATTTTTAAGAAATTAGGATCTCGCCAGTCAATTTTATTCTGATAGAAATACTGGCCCATGCCTTTAATCATCAGTTCGTGCCACCACGCTATTTGATTTTTATCCAGATAGCCCGCCTGGACGGCTATCTCGGGAGAGCAGGTCGTTTTCCAGTAGCTCGGGATTTCCATCATGCCTAAGTGGAAAACAAGATTATTCATCACCCGCTTGCCTAATTTTTCGAGTCGCATCTCGGGTATGTTTTTGATGACGATTCTGGGCTTTAAGACAATATCCGGCTCAATCTTAAAATAGAAGGTAATCTTTAAATCCCCTCTTTTGACGCGGTAGAAGTATTTTTGGTAAACGAACCTGGGGTATTTTTTACGCAGAGTCTCCAGTTTCATATACCCCATTATAACAAAAAGCCGCCTTTTTGGCGACTATCTGGATTACACTGCAGGGGCTAGTGAACGATGTTAGAACCAAGATTCAAGAGTTGGAAGAGTATATCTGTATGCCAGATTTGAGTTCGGGGGAATAAAAAGACGACGTTTTAACTTACGCCGTCTTTTGTTTTATCTTTGCTCTAAGGCTTAAGGTTTTTCTTACTAACTCCCAAAGTTTTTCAACAACCTCCTTCTGGGAATAAGTCTCTCCTACCCTTAAGCCGTAACCTCGAATTACCTGTTCGTCTTCGAGGTTGGTTAAACAAAGATCTCGATGAGGGTGGAGGCACGCCTGGCAAATATCGTCCGGAGTGAGAATCAGCTTTATTTGGACGCTTTTATCTTGGGCAATCCTATTAAAGATCTCTTTTATATTCTTAATATATTCAATACCGTAGAGCCCTATATCAAATCTATTAACACTAGTTCTATTAATCAAATAGTGTAATAAATTATTGAGGTGATGCCCCCTTATTTTTATTACCGAAGATTCCATTAATCGCCTCCTTAATTGTCAATCTACAGATATTTTAATTTATCATTTCAAACAAAAAAAATCAACCCTCTAGTTCTAACTCCACAAGGGGTGTGTCAAAATTGAGAATACAAATTTGTCAGCAGGCATCCTAGGTCGTGAACCTGGGTTTGAGGGGGAGTTTTGGCCCCTTTAGGGCTGTCCCGCCGATGCGTCTAGGTCAGGGCATTTTGAAGCTAAATCGGAACATTCGGAACACAGAAAGGGGGTGTTTGAAACTGTCCCAATTGGGGCAGCGGCGTGTTTCATTGTTTCCCCAATTCTTCTACATGATTTAATAAGGCTTCTCTTGTAAAACGCTTCATAAAATACCACGTTGGCAGTAGTTGGAAGTATATGTCTTTAAATTTTTTAAATTCCTCTTCTGAAACAACCTGATGTATATCAATCAAGTCGCCTTCTTGTAGACCGTCTGGCCTGTGAATTTTAGTCCACGAAATTCCAAGGGCCGGGTTCAGATATGCGGTGCCAGAATCGTCCCCTAAGCCGATAGAATCTTTAACGGTGTCAGGGAAGGGAAAACCTAGGTGAACGAACTTGTTTCTATACTGATAGGCGCTATAAAAACATGCAAAAATTACTTTTCCAGCAATATCGAGTTTCACCATCTTGTCATAACACTTCCAACCCTTTTGGTTTGCCTCCAGTAGACAGATATTGAATAATTCAGTTGCCTTTTCGATCCGATCTTTATATATTGCGTTCAGCTTCTGATAAATATCTTGATTTAGTCTTGAAGAGATTGTTGCCGCAAAACTGGCGAAATCATAACCACCTCGTGTAATCCCAATTGCTTCGATAATTCTCATCAAGGTCAGGTAGCTTTCCGCATAGAAATTTGGGAAAAGAAGGCGAGCATCATTGTAGGCATCGAAAAGTAATTGTAGTCTGATTGCCTCCGTCTCTTTAGGTTTATCTCCTGACCGAGAGTAAGAGTCTATTAAAAAACCGATTTTCTCAAAAATATTCTCATCGAAATCCTTCTGAGACACAACTCTTAGCGATTGTTCACGGATAAGTCTTATGCCGAAATAGAAACCACTCTCCCTCGAAAGCATTTTTTCTCTCTGTATACCGATATCCAGTACGAACGCTAAAATAGAATCCGGCCTTAAAAAACTTGCAGTTGATGGTTTTTCCTGGTCTATCACTCCGTATTCAGCATCTCCGACCAGAATAAGCGTGCCGTCATCACTTCTCATTATTTTTATTAATCCAAATTTATTGCCAAGATTAATCTGACCATTTAAATTGAAATCTGTGATTTTCCAAGATTCAAATTTCGTATCCATAACTATTTATTACCATTAATAATTTTATCCCCTCGCATACCTACGTGAACCCTGCTAAGCAAAACGAGGTAAAAGTATAAAACCAGTGTATTGTTTTCAAAATTACATTCTGTCGGTTCAATTTCTCCATGTGCTACCTTATGCCTAATCTTGTATCCCATTTGTTCGAATAGGGCAAACTTTATTTGTCGACAAAAATCTTCACCCCATACTTTTTTAAACTCTGGGGAATCCAGATGGTTTTCTGATAATGTTTTTGTTCTTGTTGCTAATCCTTGTTTTTGATCTAATGCTACAACATCAATACCAAGCCTCTCCGAAATTTTTAGAAAAACGTTTTCAAACTGCGGAACCAAAATATGTAACGCGGAAATGTAGTCACGATCAAAATATTTTTGTAAACCGACCAATATTATCTTTAAATTCTGCTCGTCAAAAATACCGGATTCAGAAAAATACTCCGATAACTCTTTTATATTTAAAATTATACCATTAAGTTTATTTTCCATAAGCTCATAAATAATTCTACCAACATATGACACCATAATTAACTGCTGTCTCATATTATACATTTCCATAAACCAAGCATAAATACCGTCGGATCCTCCGCGTAAAGTATGCCCTCCGCTTGAGATAGCTGACAGATCAACAATTTGATAAGAAACGGGCATTGTGTTGTTTGCGGTTTGTTGCACATCTTTTACCCTAGGAAAGAAAAAGGGGTGTCTTCCAATTGCGCGTAAAATGGTCTTAAGATCACCTTGACTTAAAAATTTACTTATAAATTCCTCATGTGCTTTTGCCATATCTTCGGAAAGCTCTTGGGTAAAAGAAAACTTTTTAAAGTCTTTGCCGGAAGCAATTGATTTTTTATTCATCTCAACTGACTTATTTTTACATAATTTTATAATTTCTGAATTGCTCTGTTTTATTGCCTCCCCCAAGGTATCTCTATATAAAAAGCCAGCGCGAAAAAAATCATATGAAACCAAACAGCAAAGCACTCATTACTTCAACTATCGGAGTCA
>CAZFEY010000042.1:0-3977 GCA_964518135.1 uncultured Candidatus Saccharibacteria bacterium | reverse complement strand
GCAGAAGGTTTTTTAATAAGGAAGAGTCAATTTTTTTCCACAAAAAACATCTCCTTAAGGCTGAGCAATTTTACGAAAAACACGGGGGTAAAACTGTGACTATAGCTCGTTTTCTGCCCGTTATAAGAACATTTGCACCCATTGTAGCCGGAATAGGAAATATGTCTTACCCGAAATTTCTTTTCTATAATGTGCTCGGAGCCCTCCTATGGGCAGTCGCCCTTCCTCTTGCAGGCTTCTATCTCGGTAGCCTAATACCAAATGCCGACCGCTATCTTCTGCCAATCGTGTTAGTTATTATTATTGCTTCAGTAATACCGACTGTTATCCATATTGCAAGAGAGAAAGAAGATCGCAAAGCGATTATCGAAGGCCTCAAAAAAATTAGGCCAAGACTCTTCCAAAAAACAACCGAATCATAATCCGTCCACTCTGGCCTCAAAAAACTGCATCAAACTGTTCAACCCTCGCCAGGATTCAAACTTCAGCCTCTGATTTCTTCTTTAAATTTCGCCATTTCCTTGAAACCCCATGACAGATATTTCAAAAAGTAATTTCTCAATTGCCTCTTAAGTTGCCTATTCTTTAGGCTGTTAACTTTCTCAAATATTGATTCAATGTTCCTTACACCCGCTATCTGGGAAATAAGTTTGTAATCAGATGCAATCGATTTTCCGTTTTTTGCCAGCTGTCGGGCAACCTCTACAGATTCACGTAAATATTCCTTAAAGGCATCAGCTACTTCCCTTTTTTCGTATTTAGAAGGTGAAATTAAACCTTTTAAGGGAATTATTCGCGTTTTCCTTTTGGCAAAGACAGAATTAAGAAGCATTTCAACTCCATACCGTGCTAAGGACATTTCCCGAAGATACGGAAGTAGACTTTGCCTAAAATATGCCCGTTCACCGGTTAGATAAACACACCATGGTCTATAAAAAGCTGAATGATTCTTTGTCGGAATGCCCAAGACAACTTCACATCGACCGCTTGCAATTGGCTCAAGGAGTTCTTTTATATGTCTTTTTTTAAGCCTGAGAAGGTCACTGTCAAAAAAGGCTACAATTTTGCCTTTGGCTTCTCTAATGCCTTTGCTTAAAGCGTGACCTTTACCCTGGTTTCTTCGGAGATTGACTAAAATTATCTTATCCTCAAAAGAGCTGAGGATTTCCAAACTTTTATCTTTAGAACCGTCGTTTACGCAGATTACCTCATCTACAAGTGGTGAACCTAGTAATGTTTCTACAACCTGCCTAACGGTTTTCTCTTCATTAAACACGGGAACTACCGCTGATACAAAAATTCTTTTTTTAAGCTTCCCCTTAGTCATTTTTTATGATAGACAACAATTAGTTCGTCACCGATCTTTTCAATTTTTCTATTTATTCTTTTTGGAACAACTCCGAAACCATCTGTCATTTGGCTTCTTAATTCCTTTGCTGTCCAGACCTGGTCAAGGCGTGGAGTGTTTATTCCGTCTCGTTCGATATATTCGAACCAAAAACGGCTTAAGGGATAAAAAAAGCCGCCTGTTTGCATTCCCGACCTGCCTTCTTCACAGATAATAAGTGTCCTCTTTGCACTCCTAAAACAGTATCTTAGGAAGAGATTACGATCTTTGGGCTTCAGGTGGTGCAGAACATCGCAGACAACAACAACATCGAAAAAACGATAATTTTTCTTGTCAAGAACATTTCCCCACCATACCTCTAAACCTTTCTTTAGACCGTAATTTATAAAAGATTCATTTTTATCAAAACCAAAGTAGTGAGTCCCCTGTGGAAGATAATCGGCAAAAAAAGCCGGCCCGCAACCGGGCTCAAGAATTGCGTCTCCTTTTCTGACAAAATTACTCATATACTTATAGCGGGCAAAAAAGTCTTCCTTATGAGTAATTAAAAGACCAAGCTTGTAAAATAAGCCATTTTGATAGAAAAAGCTTCGGTTATTGGACATAATAATCAAAGGGAGACAGAGAAAGAAAATTGCAAAACATCAGAGAAATTATATAATCTTTATCTCTTGAAAAGAAAATTTCTAAAAGTCTATAGCCTAAAAGCTTGTAGGAAGATTTGGGGGTTTTAATATACTAGCTCCAACCATTTGATAATTTCCAGCCAATTGGCTGTTCACTTCAATAAACTCCCTCCAGGGGCGGGCAGTGTAAACTCCAATTTTTAACCAGCACCAGCATCTTAAGGTCTCAGGGTGAACTTTAATTATCTTTGCTACTTGGCGGATGGTTAATAGTCCAGGTATTTTTTTCTGCTTTGCAATATTAAATTACACAAAATTATAGTATGAGGACTGTTTAACAATTTATACGCTTGGATCCTGTCTCTTGTTATTTTCTCCAAGCCAGTAATTGATCTTTATAATGCTGTTCTTGACAACAATATTTTCAATAATCGACTACAAAAATCTTTTTTGAGCTGCAATTGTGCCTAATTTGAGTTTTTGGATTTTTTGATTATTTTTTGTGGGGATAAACCACCTAACGATTTATGAGGAAAAGTGTTCCAAGCATCCGAAACTATTTGAGCGACTTCGTTAGCTCTTTTGATATCCAGTATTTTGGATACAAATACGCTGACCAAATAATTGAATTCTTTATTGCCATCTTTTTCGTTCAGAATAATTTCTTTAATATCTTCAAGACTAATTTCACTTTCAAGGTTTAATTCTTTGATTAACCCCTCGATTTTATTTTCAATCTGACTTTTCAATCTTTAATGTTTTTGATTTGCTCTTTTAGTATTGTCAGGTCTTTTTGAATTGTATCCCAAACTATTTCCAGATCCACATTGAAATATTCGTGAATTATTCTGTTTCTCATGCTTTCAATTTTTCGCCAGGCGATTTCTGGATGTTTATTTTTAACTTCTTTGGGAATATGTTTCGCCGCTTCGCCAATGACCTCTAAGTTTCTAACGACAGCGTCTATAACCAGTTTGTTTCGCTTAAATTTTCCAAATGTTAAATCTTTTGTGAAGCTTTTGATGTCTTCTATCGCAGTGTTGATATCTTCGACATATAGTTTAACTTGTCTTTTAGACATAAACTGTTTCGGCAAGTATATCGTCTTTTATTGCCGATTTGAGGGCGTTTTTGGTAACTACATCTACTTTCCTTTTAAGAATTTTTTTAAGATAGTCTTCCAGGTCTATAAATTCAAAAAAACTAACAGGTTGAGATAGCTCCACTAAAATGTCAATATCGCTGGTTTTGTGACTATCGCCACGAGCGATGGAACCGAATATCCCTATATTTTTTACATGATAGGTTTTTTTTAGATTATCGGAATGTCCTTTGATTACTTCTTTAATCTTTTTCAAATCAGTACTCATATAGCTAATTATATATCAGCCCTGCTTGCTACGCGAGCTTACTAATATATATCAGATTCGATAAATGTCGAAGGCTGATATATCAATAATCAGTAATTTTCCACTTGCGGACGGTATTTTAAGACCTCAGCTACCATTCGACAGTTTCGACAAGCTCACTGCTATAGCTTGTTCATGTCGTTCAGACTCTGAGAGTCTTCAGACTCGATGAGGTCTTGGGGCACTAATTATCGCTAGGTCTGTATTGAAGTGCTTCGGCAACGTGGTTGGATTTTATCTTTTCCGTCCCCTCGAGATCTGCAATCGTTCTTGCTATTTTTATCACCCGGTGAAAGGCCCTAGCTGATAAGTTTAGCTTAGATATAGCCTGTTTAAGCAACAAGATAGATTGCTCATCGAGATTGCAAAATTGTTTTAGCTGTTTATTGTTCATTTCTGCATTTGAAGTAATTTTAGTACCTTTAAACCGCCTAATTTGGATTTCTTTTGCTGCTTGGACCCTTGACTGGATCTTTGCCGATGGCTCGGCGTTTATCTCTTTTGTCAATTTTTCCACCTTTACGGCAGGAACCGAAACGTGGATATCGATTCGATCCAGGATGGGCCCTGAAATTCTTTTTTGATAGCGGGTAA
>CAZFEY010000041.1:2485-4297 GCA_964518135.1 uncultured Candidatus Saccharibacteria bacterium | reverse complement strand
AAAATCGGCCTTTTTATGACGGGACGATTCTAGCATCGTGGATTTTACTTTTTACAGCAGGGTTTTGGATAAATAGTTTTATTAACGACAAAAATAAGGAGATAACTAAGTCAAAGACGTTTCTTCTATTAATATTACCTTTTGCTTTCTTGTCTTTAATGGCTTTGGGTGAATCAGGCTCTGGAGCCTTTAATTATTTCGGTCGATATGTTTTTCCGCTTTTTCCTTACTTGATGGTTGTTTTTGCACTATTTATTTTTAGAATTTGGACAAGACCGGGATTTTTTGAGGTGTTGTTCTTACTTTTGTTTGTAGGATCTTCGACAATTCGTTTTTTATTTCTAAATTTTCCGAGGCAATATCATTACCTGTGGCAATACTCACTGCTTCTTTTAGGCATTTTGTTATTGGTGTTTTGGCCTTTGGGATTAAAGGTCAGAAGGATTTTACTGCTTTTCTATTTTTTAATATTTGTACTCATTAATTTAATAGTAGATTTTCGGCTCTTAAATCTTTATGGACCGTCAGTTGAGCAAAGTCAGAGAATATTGGAGCTTTTCAAATGATTGCTATCATTTTCTCTATTTTTTGAAAGAACAAAAACGATCTCAAGCCCAAAGTGTGTGAAATTTTTTCTTTCTATTTTGAATCCAGATTTTCTAATGAGAAATTCCAGCTCTTTATGATGAAATGGGTTCAAATGGGCGCCATTCCAGACAGAGCCTTTTGTTTTTTCCCAAATAAACCAAATAATTCTAAAAAGAAGATTACCTGAATCCATTGCTAATAAAACTGTGCCATCGTTGGAAAGAATTCGTTCCATTTCCTTAAGAGTTTGTTTTGGATTTAATACATGCTCGATAGTCTCATAGCAAATAACCAGATCAAAAGAGTCTTCTTGGAATGGAAGCTTTTCTGCAAATGCAATTTTAAATTGTATATTTTTGTATCGTTTTTTTGCATATCCTATTGCTTTATCATATGCATCGATTCCCCAAAATTCCTTTTTAGGAAAGTCTTTAGCAATCTCGGAAATCATATAACCGCTGGCACAACCGACATCCAAGCATTTATTAAAAGTTAGATTATTCATGAGTTTTTTCGCAGTTTTTATCTTGTGCTTATGCCACATTCTTTGCAAGACATTTGATTTAATCCCTTTTTGGTAATAATCAACAGGGACTTTTTTCCATATTTTGTAAAAATGGTTATTTTTCACTTATGAGATTTTAATATTTCCTCAATAATTGCACCAAGGAATTATTTTCTATGAGTTTATAATACAAGCATGTTGTTTAAAAACAAAAGAAATTTTTGGTTACTATTAACCATACTATTTATTGCTTTATTTTTCCGTTTTTATAACTTTCAAAATTTGCAATATTTTTCAGAAGATGAAGAAATGTCAGCTGCTCTAGTTGGAAGAATGATAGTTGAGAAAAGAATAGGTCTTGTAAGTCAGAATCTTGCCCTCAATTTTTCTCTTGGATCATTTTTCCATTTACTTTCAGTTCCTCTCTTTGCTCTAAGTCATTTGAATCCTATTCCTGTGTTACTTGTGATGTCTGGTTTCGGTGTTTTGACGACATTCATGATTTTTTTAGCAGGTAAACTCTTGGCTGATTTTAGAGAAGGTTTAGTTGCTTCCTTTATTTATGCTTCTTCTTTCGTAATTAGTTTAGCAGATAGAAGATGGTGGACTCTTAGCTTAAATCCTTTGCTGATGGCTTTGGCTATTATATCGGTTTGGCAGTTGACTCGAAAAAAATTTATCTTCATTATTCCGCTTAGCGTCGCAATTGGTTTTGCAGG
>CAZFEY010000041.1:0-2385 GCA_964518135.1 uncultured Candidatus Saccharibacteria bacterium | reverse complement strand
CTCGAAAAAAATTTATCTTCATTATTCCGCTTAGCGTCGCAATTGGTTTTGCAGGACACGCAGATCCAACAATTGGGATTATTGCTGCTGCGGCTGTTATTGCGTTTTTCGTATTTAAACTCCCTGTAATTAGAAAGGAGTATTTAGCTGGTCTTATAATTTTAATGATTTTTGTTTCCCCGCTTTTAATATTTGAGATAAGGCACCCAGGCAGGATTTCCGAGCCGCTTTTAAATACTGTGACAAGACTTGATTCTGGTGGTTCTAGGTTGACCAAAGATGTTACCCTGCCTGCAAATCCTGCCGAAACTATTACGAGAATTTTTTTTCCAAAAACTTCAAATTTTGCAGAAAGGCACTTCTGCTACTGTCGAGTAACGGAAATGGTATTTATCCCGATTATTTTCATACCATTGACTTTATTTCTGATATTTTATCCAGTTAGGATTTATTTTGTCTCAAAAAATGGCAATGAAAAAAACCGAATCCTGCTTTTGTATATTTTTCTTTTCTCATTCGCATTGTCTGGACTTGTTTATATTTTTATAACTAAAAACGCTATTTATGATCATTATTACACTATTATTTTTCCCGTACTTGCTCTGCTTTTTGCAATCACAATTACCAATTTTTGGAATACGCGGGTATTCTCGACAATTATTTTAATAAGTTTCTTTGTAATTAACATTAATGCTCTATTTAAATCTACATTAAGGTTCCCTCTTACAGATAAGCAAAATTTGATCACAGCGGTTTCAGATAATTTAATGAGGAAAGATTTTTCTTTGTATGTGATTAAAAGTGAATTTATACATAATGGAGGTTTCACCACATTATTTGTGTTGAATGGTTTCCCTCCTAAAAAGAGTTATATTTATCCTTTCCACGATTGGGTAAATAGAACTTATAGATTATACGCTGTAGAGCCAGAATCAGAGGACCAAGAAAAAATAGTTGTCATTGGAGATAAATCAAAATTCTCAAAAAATTTCTATAATCAAGAATGGGAAAAAACGACTGGAAATTTGAAAGCTGTAATTATTGACAATGCTAATGACGAATTCGATGAAAAAATCCTACAAGACATTTGAAATTAGGTATTGTTTACGATTTTAATTATTGAATTCAGACTTTTCACTTTTTGCAAAGTAATAAACTTCCGATGAATAAGAGTCCCCTGTTTTCTGCGAGCGATTATAAATATAATTAATTAGTGCTTGCTAAGATAACATCAGCGGCGGTTGTGGGTTTGGATGCTGTTCCAATTATCGTTGAAGTTGATATTGCGGCCATGGGTTTGCCAAGTTTTACCATCGTTGGGCTGCCCGACAAAGCAGTCGAAGAGTCAAAAGAGAGAGTTCGTGCCGCCATTAAAAATACCGGTGCAGATTTTCCAGCAAGAAGAATCACCGTCAATCTTGCTCCTGCCCATCTCCCCAAAGAAGGTCCAGCATACGATTTACCGATAGCACTTGGAATCTTGATTGCCTCCGAACAGTTGAAAGCGCCGGAAGACGAGCTGAAAGATAGTGTTTTTGCCGGCGAACTGTCACTCGATGGCAATTTAAGAAGAATTTGGGGAATTCTGCCGGTTGCATTAATGGCTAGAGAAAAAAAATACAAGAACTTATTTATTCCTAAAGATAATTTAGAAGAAGCCCAAATTCTAGATAAGATTAGTGTATTTGCAGTTTTAAGCCTTCGGGTACTTTTTGACCATTTCGCAACAGATAAAAAGATTCAAAAAGCACCGTTTAAGAAATTAAAATACCAAGCACTCGAAAGTTCTGAATATGATTTTGAAAACGTCAGGGGTCAGGAAAGCGCCAAAAGGGCGCTTGAGATAGCCTCAGCAGGCGCCCATAACGTTCTGATGAAAGGAAGCCCGGGTGCCGGCAAAACGTTAATGGCAAGAAGTTTTTCGACCATTCTGCCAAAGTTAACATTTGAGGAAAGTTTGGAGGTAACCAAAATATATTCCGTCGCTAATCTTTTAGACAGCGACACTCCGATAATCCAGGCTCGGCCGTTTCGAAGCCCTCACCACACAACCAGCCATATCGGTTTAATCGGCGGCGGCAATGTTCCAAGGCCTGGTGAAATTTCGCTTGCCCACCGCGGCGTTTTGTTTTTAGATGAATTTGCCGAGTTTCCAAGGCACGTTTTGGAAGCATTGCGGCAACCCATGGAGGACGGGTTCATCGTTGTATCCCGAGCGGCCGGCTCTGTACTGTTCCCATCTAGATTTACATTGATCGCGGCATCCAACCCCTGCCCGTGCGGGTTTTTCGGTGACGAAAAAAGGGAATGTACCTGTTCGCCAGGCGTAATTACCCGCTATCAAAAAAGAATTTCAGGGCCCATCCTGGATCGAATCGATATCCA
>CAZFEY010000040.1:0-4760 GCA_964518135.1 uncultured Candidatus Saccharibacteria bacterium | reverse complement strand
AGAATTATCTCCGCGCTTTAAAATTATAAAAGGGGGCAAAGGATTCGTCGGTATTTTAGGAGATAAATTGCCAAGGAGAGAACATAAAGACGCTGCTCAAAAAACATTATCTTTGGCGAAAAAAGCAATTCTGTCCAAAAGATTCGGCTTGGTTATTCTGGATGAAATTATCGTTGCGATCGATTTAAAGTTGGTATCCTTAAAAGAGGTTTTAGGGATTTTAAAGAAAGTCCCAGAAGAAATAGACGTAATTCTGACTGGTCGCTTTTCACCAAAGGAGTTGATAGCGTTCGCCGATCTCGTCACCGACTTCAAAGAAGTTAAGCATTATTTCGCCAGAGACAAGATTGCTCATTATCAAAAAAAGGTTATAGCTAAAAAAGGTAGAGAGTACTAAACATAAAACATAAAGTATAAAACATGAACCAAGAGACCAAGAAATTTAAAGTAAAAGTTTTAAGAGAGACTTGTATTGGAGCTGGGTCCTGCGAAATTTTGTCTCCAAAAGTTTTTAAACTAGATCAAGAGGGGAAAGCTTTTGTTGTGGATCAGGGCAATCAAGCAGATGCTAGTGGTTTTATAGAGGTTACAAAAGACGAGCTAAAAAACGTGATAGAGGCTGCAAAGTCTTGTCCGGTTTTGGCTATTCTCGTACAAGATGAAACTGGCAAACAAATTTATCCTGAATAATGATAAAAAATAGCGTCACGTGGAAAATAGGCGGAGAGGCCGGATACGGAATCATGTCGTCCGGCTTAATTTTCGGAAAAACCTGTTTAAGGTCAGGTTATTTTGTTGTGGATACCAATGAATACCCGTCTTTGATTAGGGGTGGTCACAATACATATATTGTAAGAGCGGCCAGAGAAGAAATATTCTCCATAGTAAAGCCAGTAGATATACTTATAGCTTTAAATAAAAACGCAATTGATTATCACAAAGACGAATTATCCCAAGATTCCCATGTTATTTTTGACACAGACAGAATTTCAAAAGAAGATACAAAGGTTTTGAAAAAATCAAAACTGTACCCGATTCCTTTAATTTCTTTGGCAAAAGAAAGCGGCGGGCAAGAAATTATGGCAAATACCGTGGCTTTGGGCGCAACAATTGCTTTGCTCGATGGTGATTTTGAAATACTCTCTGATGTAATAGCTGATGTTTTTGGAACAAGCAAGAAAGAAATAATTGATATCAATATTGCGGTGGCTAGAGCAGGATTTAATTACGTAAAAAAGAATTTCCCCGGAAAAATCAGCTATTCTTTAGAAAAACAAAAGAACAAAAGAGATCTTATGTTTCTTTCTGGTAGCGAGGCTGTGGCTTTGGGAGCGGTGAGGGCTGGTTGTAAATTCTTCGCGGCTTACCCAATGACGCCAATTAATCCCATAATCAATTATTTTGCCAAGAACGGGCCGGATTTAGGCATAGTTTATAAGCAGCCAGAAGACGAAATTTCAGCCATTAATATGGCAATCGGCGCTTCTTTTGCAGGTGTGAGATCTATGACCGCAACGTCTGGCGGCGGATTTTCTTTGATGGCCGAAGGCTACGGCATGGCAGGTATGACAGAGACACCGCTGGTTATTATTGAAGGACAAAGGCCGGGCCCGGCTACCGGTCTTCCAACCTGGGGTGGCCAAGCCGATCTAAAATTTGTCTTACACGCTGCCCAAGATGAATTTCCAAGAATTATTTTAGCTCCCGGTGATCCGGAAGAATGCTTCTGGTTGACAGCCGAAGCTTTTGATTTGGCAGAAAAATATCAAACAACAGCATTGGTTCTTATCGACAAGCACTTGGGAGAGAGCCGTTATTGGTCACCAATAATCGACTCCTCTGGTTATAAAATAGACAGAGGATTTTTGATGTCAGAAGCTGATCAGCAAAAAGATTACAAGAGATACGAATTAACTAAATCTGGTATTTCACCAAGGCCAATTCCCGGCAGAGAAGGGTTTACTTTTCGAGTGAATAGCGACGAGCATTCAGAGTACGGATTTTCTGAAGAATCGGCCGAAAACCGAGTAGCCCAAATGGAAAAAAGAATGAGAAAGCTAGAACTTTGCCAAAAAGAAATTCCAGATCCAAAAGTTTACGGAGACAAAAACGCAAAAATTATTTTTGTTGGTTGGGGTTCTTCAAAGGGGTCCATTCTGGAGGCGCAAAAAATACTTGCAGAACAAAAAATCGCCACAAAGTTTTTGCACCTTACTTATATGAATCCTTTGCCGCAAAAATTCTTGGAAAAATTCTTTGGCGCAATTAAGAAAGAAAAAGTATTAATGGTAGAACAGAATTATACGGCGCAATGCGCGGCATTAATAAGAGAGAAAATTGGTTACGAAATAAAAGATAAATTCTTGAAATACGACGGCCGACCATTTTATCCAGAGGAAATAGTTGAAAAGGTTAAAGCATTGTAAGTATGTTAGATCCAAACAAATTTGGGACAAACGAAGAAATAACTTGGTGTAAGGGTTGCGGAAACTTTGGTATTTTTGTGGCGCTTAAAAACGCTTTTGATAAGCTTGGTTGGAAACCAAACGACGTTCTACTTACCTATGGCATTGGTTGTCATGGCCATATGGTTAACTACTTAAATGCTTTTGGCTTTGAGGGGTTGCACGGTCGCGCTTTGCCAGTAGCCACGGGTGCAAAACTCGCCAATCATAAATTAAATGTTATTTCGATTGTGGGCGATGGAGATCAACTTGGAGAAGGGGGAAATCACTTTTTACATGCTTGCCGACGCAACACAGATATTACCTGTATTATTCACGACAACCAAGTTTATGGTCTAACCGTTGGCCAGTCGTCACCAACATCTGCCATAGGATTCAAAAGCCGAACAGCTCCTACGGGGACAGTTGAAGAACCGATTAACCCTGTTTCTTTGGCGCTGGCAGCTGGCGCGCCTTTCGTCGCTCAAGGATTTTCTGGCGATATTAAGCAGCTAACTGATTTATTTGTTGAAGCCATAAAACACAAAGGTTTTTCTTTGGTAAATGTTTTCCAGCCTTGCGTTACTTTTAACTATTTGAATACCTATAAGTGGTTTTATGAAAGAGTATATAGATTAGAAGACACCAGCTATACTCCTAATGATAAAGTAGTTGCTTTTCAAAAAGCGTTGGAGCTGGAAACCAAATTACCAACCGGCATTATCTACAAAACCGAAAAACCTCTTTTTGAAGAAAGTTTGCCGCAAATCAAAGAAAAACCATTAATTGACCAGCCGATTGATAATATTGATATCGAGAGATTATTCTCGGAGTTTAGATAGTAAAGGTATTTTTTGCTTATTTCTGTTGGAACAGAATTATGCATAAAGAAGAATTACTTCAATTCTTATTAAAAGCTAGAACAAGGACTTATGCTGGAGAGGGAGGAAAAGTAAATGCGGTTTTAGGCGGTTCGGATCAATTGGAATACAAAGAAGGAGATTGGTTTTATCGAGACGTTTATTATAACGGTAATGGAATTTTTGTTGGATTAGAAGCTATCTATTATCAGGATAAGGCGGTTTGGTCTATGTCGTATTATGGGAATTATAAAGGGATGTCCGAGGAAGAGGTGGATAAGATTTTGAGAAAAGCGCTTGTTGAAAATTGGCAGACCGCAAGAACGTGGCAAAAAGTAGAATGGCAGAGCGGTAATTTTAAATATGTATGCAAGCCGGATTTTGAAGGCTCTATCGAAGAGATGGCTGGCGCAGAAAAAATTCTTAAGGGAGAAAAGGAGATATATAGATTTTTCTATGCTGGCGGGTTATTGGTAAAAGAATAATTAGAAAATCGCCATTAGGGTTTCGCCCGCAAGTCTATGGCCGAGGGCGGTTCTTTGGTGTGTGGAAGTAGCTATTGACAAGATAGATATAGCATGCTATTATTAATATATTAGTACTTAATATATATTGTCCTGCCGCAAGAACATGCGGGATACAAATAAATGTTAGCTATATTCGCCTCAATACCAGGGCAAGCGTATGATTATACGGTTAGCCTGTTGATTGGGAGCTCCTGTGGTTGTACCACAAAAAGGAGAACTGCGATGTTCAAAGTTTTTGATGGTAAAAAGGGGTTAACCAACGAAGGAAAGAGCTTCTTGGATGAATTTTCGTTTCTTGAGGGTTTACGCCCGATCATGGAGTGTCTGAATAGAGATGTCATAGCGAAGATCCATAAAGACTGTTTCGAAAAATCAAAAGTCGTCAAGGCGATCAAGATGACGCAACGAGTGATACCGTCTAGATGGATGGTATGGGATACGGGCAGGATCGTCAGTAATGCTGAAACAGATTCTTTGTTGGCTGATTGGAAGATGCCGCCCACAGTGAGGACGCTTTTACTGAGGACGTCTGTGAATGGCAGGTTTGCGGTTCTGGTTGAAAAACCAGACCTTGACTGCTATATTCTGCACCTGGTGAAATCTTTCACGAGGTCAGAATTGGGCGGTTGGAGTTACGACACAGAAGAGTCGCTGGGTTATTTATTGATTAATGATTATATTGATCAACAAGACTACGATCGAAGAATTAAATATATCGACTCTCTTGAAGATGAGCTCGACGAAATGGATGACTGCGAAGAATAGGTATTTGTATAATTACTTATGTGGTCAGGATAATAATTGTAGCCCTTTCTTATGAAGGGGCTTTTCTTTTTTACCCCAAGGCTCTAAAACAACCGCTAGACGACCTATTAGCTAGTTATGGGCATTAATCAAGAGACTGCCATTAGGGGCGGTTTTTTGATAGA
>CAZFEY010000039.1:0-4992 GCA_964518135.1 uncultured Candidatus Saccharibacteria bacterium | reverse complement strand
ATCCTCCTCCACCTGCTTTTGAAGTGCAGACAGCGTCAGAAGCAATTTGCCACCTTCTCGTTTCTTCAAAAAGAGTTTGTCTTGATTCTATATCAATAAACCGAAGTGGCCCCAAAAGATAAAATTCCGGACTAATATCGGGCGCGTCAAAATAATATCCGATCGTGGATTTTTCGCCCGCCTGCAAGGAAAGATTCCAGGAAATAATTTTTTCTTCACCAATAATTTCAACTCTGTCATAAGGAATATTGTGGATGGGCGGCGCAATATCAAAACTTGCCGGCACGGTTTCGGTTATTATTCCTTGCCAATCAGCTTCTGGCGTAATTTCTAATGTCGCAGGATATTGGTATGACGGATTAATACGGGTTGGCCCGGAACGAACAACATCAAATTCAACGCCCTGCCTAACTTCAAAATTGTCATTTATTGTATGATCGCCATTGTCAGTATGGCCAGTTAAAGTCATTGAATACACCCCCAATTCTTCTGGAACCGAGAAATGCGCGTAATAATCTGGTGTCGGAATAAAATTATTTGGTCCGCACTGCTCTTCCTTAACAATGGTGCCGTCTTTAGTAGTAAATTCAAAGGTTTGGCCAGAAGGGCTCTGAATAGAAAGATCAAGATCGGCGTTGCAAATCGTATAACCTTTGTCGTCTAAAACGCCAAATTGCAAATAAGCGTCGTTCCCCGGCAGTTCAATGGAACGATCAATGTTTATCGCCAACACCCCCCAAGTAAATTCTTGTTCGGAATAGAAAATATTTTCTCCAGACAGAACATCTACTAAAATCTTATATTTGCCCGGCCTAAAATCGTTGACGGGTTTGTTAATTTTAATAATTATTCCATCTTTTGTTCTTTTGAGATTATAGAGATCGGGAACTTCCGTGCCGGTAGGATCTAAAATCTTTACATTTAATATTTTTGTTTTTGATGTTTTAGCAATCGCCTTATTAAAACCGAATAAATTTTTCAAAACATTAAAGAAAGAACTGGACGCATCATTTTCTTGAATTTCTTGCGGGTTGTTATCTATATTCTCTTCTGGAATCTGCGGATTGTCTTGGCTTTCGGGTGTTATAACGGGTTCCTCTTGTGGTTCTTCTTCCTGCAATTCTTCTTCTTGAGAAACTTCTGGTTTAGAAACGGAATCTTCTTCCTCTTCTTTTTCCGGCGTTAATTTTTCTTTAATAGATTCTTGGTCAAACGGAAGAGTGGTTGCAGAGGTAATTGCTTCTTCCGGAACAGGAATTAATCGAGTAGACGGTATAAGTTCTGGCTCTTGAGTTTTTACATATTCTGCTTCTAAATAAGAAGTGTTAACTTCAAACTCCGGCTTTTCGTTTAATTGAAAATCTTCTTTTGAAGTTTTGAAAAAGATTTCTTTTTCTATTTTAACTCTGGGCAACCTTGCTATTTCTTCTTGGGTTAATTTCGTTTCCTCTAATAGTTCTTCGTATTCAACCTCTAACCATAAGTTGTCCAAATAAATAACTGGCTGATCGTCGAATGTCATCAATCCGTCAATCTTTATTTGTAAATTTTCTACCTCATCCCAATCTGATACCGGAATTTCCAAAGAGAAATTTTGCCAATTATCACGCCCAACCTTCCCTAGCCCCTGCCACTTTTCACCATCTAGCGTGAAGAGTATTTCCAGAAAAGCGCCGCTAGAATCGCCGCCGCCTTGTTCCGATTCTGACGGCACCACAGCCTCTTCGCTTGTTTCTTCTGGTAAAATTTCCTCCTCTTTTTGTTCGTCAATTTCTTCTGTTATATTTTCTGTATCATTCTGCTCACTATCTAAATCTATCCGTGGCGAAACACCTGTTTCTGTTTCAGATTTTACTTCTTCGTCAATCGGTATTTCCTCTGATTCGGATAAATTCTCTTCTTCGGTGTTTGCTTCGCTGTTTTCTATTGTTTCTGCTTCCTCTTGCGCGAAAACAGAATTGATAATTTTTCTAAAAAAAGATGAAGGCGCTGGCGCCGGCTCTGCTTCGGGAATTGATTCTGGTGCCGGTACCGATTCTTCAATATTAGAACCTTCGCTATTTACATCAGGGGTGTCTGCTGGAACTAGCGTTTCGTTTGTTGGAGTTTCTGCGCCGGCGGAATCTGTGCCAGAGGCAGGTATTACAAATTCAGCCATTTCTTCTTTCAACGCCCAGGAAAATTTCAACGAAACTTTCTTAATCTCTGCGTCTTCTGGGATTTCTCCCGCAAAATCCTCGCAAAATATCGGAGCGATACTATTTCTTAAAACGGCGGAGTTCGTTTCGTTAAGCTCTTTTCCATCTTCTGGTTGCCCCTGCGCACTTTGAGAATTTTCCCAACCGCCATAGCAATTAGTTGGATAAAAATTGGCTATTTGTTTTTCCTCAACGCTAAATGCTTCTACTATCTTATGAAAAACTTCCACCGGCCCTACGCCAACCAATAAAAGAAAAACGAAAGCCGCCAATGAAAAACGCCAACCAATGCCAAAAATTTTCGCTGTCTTGTTTTCGTACGGTTTCCAACCCGTAATTTCTCTGGCCGCATTCAAAAGCAACTCGGGAGGAAAAATATCTTGAATTAAACCAATGCTTTCTATTGCTTTCTGGCGCTGTTTCTTCTTAAGAAGTTCTGGGTTTGTGACTGAATTCTTTGCAAGATTTTTCAGGTATTTCTGCAATACTTTTTCATCAATCAACCAAGCAATACCAGAATAAATTCTTTTGCCCTTAACCTTATTGTTCCTAATCAATTGCCCGATATAATCTGGGGCATAGCCAGATAATTTTGCCGCTTCTTTTAAGGATAAGTATTTTTTACCAAAAAACGATCGAGGCTTACCGCTAAACGCCTTATTTGAAAAACAAACTTGTTTATTTGAAAAACAAACTTGTTTATTCGCCCTACAATACTTAATAATCTCTAACTCCAAAACCTCCCAAGACGTATTGAGATATACTTTTTTGCCCTTTATCTTGCCCTTTCTTATCAACCAACCAATATAATCTGAAGAATAGCCGGATATTCTGGCCGCTTCCTTAAGAGATATGTATTTTTGAGGTTTTCCAAGCATTTTTAACCAATCTCGACCCCCGAGATTGATATATTGTATCAATTTTCAATGCATTTAATCAACTGTGGATAACTTAAACAACAAAAAACACGCTTTTTGAGCGCACTTTATTGCTATAAAATATTACGAGAACAGCGTTGCGAGAACAGTTCTCGCAACGCTCGCAACTCCATCAAAAACACGCATGCCAGTATGCGTGTTAATTCGACCATCCACTAAGTATATTGCAAGGACCGTCCTCCGCGGAATCAAAAATCGGAAAGTTCTATTCTGGTGCCCGAGGCGAAAGTTGTCCAATAATGCAATGGGGTGTCTGTCGCTTACCCCATGACTAACCAGCAATTTTACATCTTAAGTAGAAACTTTCTGATTTAAATGCCAGCCGATTTTTGATGGATAGTTTCGTTTTATATAGCTACGCCTATTGATTAATTTCCATTTTTCAAAAATTCGGCGCTTCCGCGGGAGATATAGGCTTGGATTATTCCCATACATAAATTTGCTTAATTTTTCGCAATCATCAACATAAAAACAAATATCATATCGAATCATCCTCCCTTTTCTTTTATCAACTGTCTTATGAATAGATTTTATAGAAATTCCTATGTTACTGCAAAGTTGCTGATTAAATTCAGTAAGAAAAGGTAAACTGACACTTACAAATCCAACTTTAATTTGTGATGTTCCATTTACTTTATAAGTATATACCGAACCATCTCCATCGAAAAATCCTCTAACAAAATCTGGAAAATATTTATTTGGAACCTTAATAGATTTTAAATTATAAGTTTTTCTAGGAAAAATTCCTAATTTTATTAAGTCATTAGCTAATACTGAATTTCTAAAATGTATCTGGTGTGCAATATTACTAGAATTACCAGATTTATTACTAATCTTATGTTCTGATCCCAGTGCCTTTTTAATTTTATATAAATGTTTTAAATCTACAGAAGTAATATTAAAAATAAAAGGATTCTTTTTTCTGTTTTTATTTAATATTATACAACCATCTGCAACAAAAAATCCTAAAACATAAGCCATATTAGGCGACCATTTCTTAAAAAAATCCTGATTGATTTTTTTAAATGCTCTTATGCTCATATGCCGCGGGTGGGAGTCGAACCCACACGCCATCACTGGCAAAGGATTTTAAGTCCTTCGAGTCTGCCATTCCTCCACCGCGGCAAAATAATATTAAAATACACCCTTGAGGCGGCGGTGGGAATTGTCCCGCTACGCGGAATCGCGCTTTGTGGGACACCCACGTATAGTGGTTTTGTCTGGCTACGCCAGATCTCGCGCAGCGAGACAGACCGCTTGCCTTGCTACTCCCGGAGGCGTCGGTGGGAATTGCACCCACGTATAGTGGTTTTGCAGACCACTGCCTTGCTACTTGGCTACGACGCCGTACTTATTCTTCAATATTTCTTTCTGTTGATGATTTTTCAAAAATCTTTCTTGTAGAATTGCTTCTCTTCTAGAAGTAAATTCCCGAACTTCAATCAATTTCCATGGCTTATATCCTTTAGTTGATTTTACCAGACCAGCATTATGTCTATCTGCTCTTTTTTTATAATCTGATGTACTGCCAACATAGAAATCACCATTCTTCAGGCTCTCTAGAATATATACGTAATACTTCATTCTCTTATAGTTTTGTCTGGCTACGCCAGATCTCGCGCAGCGAGACAGACCGCTGCCTTGCTACTTGTCATAGCTTTACTAGATCCCGCGTAGCGGGAGCTACCAGGCCACACTAGCTTTCTACCTTATTTTTTTTCGTTTTTCAATTGCTCCAAAATTTCCTCGATTCTAGCTGCTTCCCTTGTTTTACCCTCTCCAATAAAAATAATTTTAGGGATCGGCCTCATTATCAGCTTTTTATTTATCCCTTGTTGAAGATCGTATATTCTACC
>CAZFEY010000038.1:0-5809 GCA_964518135.1 uncultured Candidatus Saccharibacteria bacterium | reverse complement strand
CCACGCCAAAACCCGTACTTCCCGCCTCGTGAGGAATACCGCACTTTTGCCAATCTTTCAAAACCCTTACGCAAAGATTCTCTGGTTTCCCAGTGGCTGAATTCCAATCGCCCGTTGCCTCTACAAACCATTTCATTTCTTTTTCTCCGGTGTTAACATCTGGTCCGGCAATATATTTCTTGGGAGTAAAAATCTTGATTGCCTTAGCAAAGCTTTGAACAAATTGTTTTTTTAATTCATTTTCTCCGCCCACCTTGTCCGTTGCGCCAGCAGGAGGCCAAATAATACCGGCTTTTCCTCCTCCAAAAGGAATACCAGCCAGAGAATTTTTCCATGTCATTGCCCTCGCCAATCTCCAAACTTCTTCGGCCGTTACGTTTGGCGTCATGCGAATGCCACCCTTAGCCATGCCAAGAACCGTATTGTCGATAACCAAAAAACCCTCCATTCCTATTTGAGGATCATATACGTTTATAATGTATTCAGGCCCAAACTCATCTTTGGGTATTATTGATTTTGTGATTTCTATTTTTGCAACCATAAATATAAATCTTCAAGGGCTTTTACCGCGTCACCCATGGAAATATTATTTTGTTTATAGGGCTGATCAGTAATATCTCCTGCCGCCCAGATTCCGTTTTGTGAAGTCCGGCCGTTTTTATGGTCAATAACAATTTCGCCGTATTTATTTTTCTCTACTAAATCGCCAACAAATCCGCTATTGGGGGAAGACCCTATCTCAACAAAAACGCCCCCCACGGCAATCTCTTTTTGCTCTCCTGTTTTTCTGTCTTTATAAATCAAACTTTCTACAAACTTACCTCCTTTAATTTCTATTACTTCGGCTGAAGTTATTGCTTCTATTTTCCCGGAGCTTAAAACTTTATTTCTCGTAAGCTCGTCTCCCTTAAACTCGTCTGCGTATTCTAAAATATAAACCTTGGAGCAATATTCCAGTAATTGTTGCGCCGATTCAAATCCTGCATTACCGCCACCAATAACCGCTACTGTTTTATCGCGAAATAAAGGCGCATCGCAAGAAGCACAGTAGACAACTCCTTTACCTTCAAATACTTCTGCTCCCGGCACGGCCAATCTTTTTCTACTCGCGCCAGCGGTTATAATAAGAGATTTCGCGCTGTATTTTTCCCCCTCGCCTGTTTCCACTTCAAAAACCGGATTGTCGTTATCAAAATTTTCCGCTTTTGAAATTTTGTTCACCAAAACGCCTTCGTCAAAATCCAAAATATCGTCAGCGTAAGCTTTAACGTGTTCTTCTAGCTTCTTTGCTAATTCCTCTCCGGGAATAGATTTAATACCAATAAAATTCTGGACTTCTGCCGAGGCTTTTGACTGCCCTCCCCAATCATGCGCAACAATCAAGCTTTTTATTCTTTTTCTGGCAGCATACACGCCAGCAGCAATCGCCGCCGGCCCACCGCCAACAATGATTAAATCGTAGATCATAGTAAATACATTTTAACCCTTCAAAGAATTCAGGACAAGCAAAAAGATCCGCCAAATAAAAAAGGATGCGTATTCGCGCTCTATCTTTATTCGCAATCATCTAGCTTCTCTTGGTCAATAGAATTGTTATTACTGCGATTATCGCCCAAACAACATTCAGTATCATTGCTGGCCATGCGCGCTGAGCAAAGGTATTCCAGATAATTCCTAGCGCTCCGAAAAAGTTTAATAATTGATATATATATATGCCTGACCAGAAACTTTCTTTACAGAAACGAGATAATAAGCCACCAAAATCAATACCATTCCAATCCACCCTGCAATTGTCGAAATATTTTCCATAAAGAATAAATTACTTGCTCTTTTGTAAAAATTTATCTATCCACCATTTTTTAACAAATGGCAGAGATTGCATTGATAAATAATAACCTATTGTTGGAATCAGCGCGCTCAACCAAAAATTATCAATACCTATTAAGTAAAATACAATAGATGTAATTATATAAGTAATTAAGGTAATAAATAAAATCCGGAAGCCGCTAGTTTCCCATGCCTTATCTGCTTCAACGCGCTTATTTCTTTCTCTGATTAACTCTATTTCTTTTTGTATTTCTTCTGTATTGAGCATGCTACTCGATTTTGTTTTTGAGCGGAGACTCTGCTTTCTCGATTTTGAAATCCTTTAAATAAGTGTTTTTTAATTTTGGATAATTAACTTTCTCTCTTTCATATTCCGACATAACTACGCTCGAAAGCTCTTCCTGGCTTATCTCTAGATTTTGCTTCCGTATTTTAAAAATAATTTTTCTAATAACGCTGTTTTGCAATTCTGTTATCCTACCAAGCTCCTCC
Source organism: uncultured Candidatus Saccharibacteria bacterium (assembly GCA_964518135.1). Classification (GTDB taxonomy): domain Bacteria; phylum Patescibacteriota; class Minisyncoccia; order Minisyncoccales; family 2-12-FULL-40-12; genus 2-12-FULL-40-12. The sequence continues at coordinate 3,490 of CAZFEY010000038.1, read as the reverse complement.
CTGGCTTTGGCGGCTTTTTCTGGTGTAAGATTTTCTAATCCTTTTATATTTTGATTAATAATTCTTACCCGAGGCTTTAACGGTATATTAAATTTTATTTTATAAATATTTTTTCTAAAAATTAAATAGAGAAAAACTGCAATTACCAGGAAAACGATCTCTTTATTGCCCAACAAAATCTCTAAAAGATTATCCATTTGTTTCGCCGTATTCAAAATCGATTATTTATCCTTCGCAGGCCTCAATGGAGAAAACGCTATCACTCGCGTCACTCATTTGAATCCCGCTATCGGCGCTAACAATCTCCATTTTATAACCAGTACCCAAAGGGATCTCTTGAGAGCTAATCAACCTTTGCTCGATTGATCCTCTACCTGCGATATTTGCTTCGTTAGATGTGGCGGCAACAGTATTCAATCCTATGTGATAAAAATTGGTCCCGCTAATTGATTGTCTCCTCAATCTTAGACCAATCATCTCTACTCCCTTACTATCCCATTCAATCAATATTGTATCGCCCAAACATAGAGTTTCTCCTCCATTGGGATAAGTCAACTTAACATACCTATTTGATTCTTCCGGATTAAGGGTAAGGTTTTCTACTCTACGCAATAAATCATCTCTTTCTGCTGTGATTTCATTTAATTGACCTTGTAAATCGGTAATTTGTTTTTGTTGCGAGTCCAACGTCTGCCGTTGCGACTTGCTCCCAGAGATAGATTTCTGCCAGCCATAAATACCAAGACTAACCGCTAAAACAATAATGAATCCTACAATAATAATTATTAAAGTTTTTTTATTATTCATCTAAATTGTTTTAATTTATTCTATTAGCCCGATCTTGTTCATTCTAATATTATATCAAAAATCTTGTTTCTCTGTTTTGAGCCTTTGATCATCCTTATTTTTCCTGCCGGAATTTTAAAATAATCAGCTAGAACGGTAACCACCGCCCTGTTCGCTTCGTTTTTCTCGGGCCTGGCTTTTACTTTCACATCAAGACTATCTTCTGTCTTTTTAATAATCTCTTCTTTTTTGCTCCCTGGAAAAACTTTTACCTTGATTAGCATTTATTTTTCTTTGACGTACATTTTTACAAAAACCAAACAGCCAAAAACATAACCGTAAAACTAATAGCTGAAACTACACACCAAGTACAGAATGCCTTAAGTACAAAACCCTGCACGTAAGTAAAATACATTGAAAACAGAAATCCAAAAGTGACAAACACCCGAATCGGCCAGAATACGACAGAACCTATAACGTAAAGCCGTGTTAGCGCAAAAATAATTACGAACATCACAAATCCAGCGAATGAATTTGGGATTCCAAATGTTTTACTGTATGGACTCTTTTGAACCTTCCGGCACCATTCGGGCGGAAAAAATGGGCAGGTTACCTCGGTCCCGCGGATTTTATGATATATCAGATACAGAGTATCCAAGATTCCGATTACGCTAAAAATATAAAGAATGGTTGTCTGGTTCATATAACTTATTGTATCAGTTTTCTTGTTTCCATAAACACAGATAAAGTATAAAATAAAAATACAGTAATAATTTTTCTATGAAAAAGTTTCCTCTTTTCCTAATAATTGTTCTATCTCTTTTTCTATCTACGCCAAGGCCAATTTTGGCTCAAGCACAACCAGATACATTTCTCTTGATCCAGCAAATAGAAATCTTAAAACGCGAGATAGAAGTTTTCAAATCGCTTATCTCAAATTTAAACTTACGCCAACAACCCACAGCCGCCGCTTTTTCCGCGGTGCGGCTTTCAGATAATAAAGTTTTGCTCGAGAAAAATTCTAGCCAAGCTTATTCCATAGCTTCTGTAACAAAATTAATGACAGCTGTTGTCGCATCAGAAAATATTACAAACAACCAAACAATCACACTAACAGAAGAAATACTAAAGCCCTTAGGCAAAAGCCCTGTTCTTTTCGCGGGATTAAATATTAGCAAAGAAGGTCTCTTAAAAGCTGCTCTTATCCAGTCAAGCAATGACGCTGCAGAAGCCTTAACTTTTTTTGTTGGCAAGCAAAATTTTCTAACGCTAATGAATCAAAAAACAAAAGAACTTGGCATGCAAAACACTAGTTTTTTCGATCCACACGGATTAGATTCTGCCAATCGCTCTACGTCATCCGACCTCGCAAAACTAGTGTCGTATATTTATAAGCAACACCCGGAAATTTTGGCAATTACCAAATATAATGATTTTTGGCTTCCAGATTCTACGGGCCGCCGTTTCAAATTCCAAAACGTAAATAATTTTTATCCTCTCGGCGAATTTGTTGGCGGAAAAACCGGCTATCTAGTAGAAGCAAAACAAACCATAGCTTCTGTTTTCAATATCAACCAAGAACCCGTAGCCATTGTCTTGCTCTATTCTGATAACCGCCAAGCTGACGTCTTTGCTATCGTCAACCAGCTCAAAAATAGCTTGTAGTTCTTTGCTTATAATATTTTAGTTGCGCGATACCAAAAACCGCCCTTGTGGCGGTTTTTTAATTGCTTTAGTCAAATATAGAAACAAGGTAAGTATCGATCAAGCGTTGGTCTAAATCGTAAAAATACAAATTGACACTATGCAGTTTTTGAGCCAGCTCAACTCCTATAAATCGCCAATGCCACGGCTCAAATTGATAATAGGCATTGTTTTTAGGATAAGAAAGCGCGAAACCATATTTATAAGCATTTTCTGTAAGCCAAGTATATGCCGTTGTTGTTTCAAATTTTGAAAATCCGGCCCCAAGATCCGAAGTGGTAAAATCTACGGTAGTTCCTAATTGGTGCTCTGAATATCCTTGGTCTGCCGAAAATTTATTGGCGCCAGAACCATACGTCACTTTATAGCCTGTTTTTAACGACGCTTGCTCTTTAAACGATCTATATGCCGAAATTATTTCCAAAGGCGTACCATTGGCAGCGGCCCCATCGAGTAAACTATAAAGAAATCGCTGGGCGTTGGCGTGTATTTGCTCGGGTTCATCTTTATCTTGTAGGTATTTGGGGTCAATCGCCACAAGGCTTTCTGGTACATAATTTTCATTCAAGAAATACACCTTTGAATATTTTTGTAGCAGCTCTTTGTCTGTGTTTTGAAGTTTCTGGACAATATCAACCGTGCCCTGTATCGCCTGTATTTGCTGCTCAAATTCATTGTTTCTGTTTCTTTCTTCGATTAATGAATTGATGAGGTTTGTATTCTCGGTTGATAGTTGAGAAATGTTAAGCTCAAGCTGTCCGATTTTTTTTTCAAGATCTATTTTAGTCAGAAAAAGATTATTTTTTACTCCCTTAAGATCTTCCACAAAAAGATAATATTGATAACCACGATAACCGCCATAACCCAAACCGGCAACAATCACAAACGCCAGAATAATTATAAGTAGCTTAACAAGGATTTCTTTTGTTTCGACCATAAATCTACTCTATCAAAAAACCGCCCCTAATGGCAGTCTCTTGATTAATGCCCATAACTAGCT
>CAZFEY010000037.1:0-5861 GCA_964518135.1 uncultured Candidatus Saccharibacteria bacterium | reverse complement strand
AATCTTAACTTTCAAGGAGTTAGTCGAATTTCCTCAAAAATCGACTCATCTGCTAATTCGAGATTTATTTTGGATGTAGCATAAAAAGTATCGGAGTAACTCTAAGAAACTAAAAAGCAAAAATAGAAAATCCCGCTTGATGCGGGCTTTTCTATTGTAATAAAAATGATATTATAAATACAATATGATATACGTAAAATCAAAAAGAATTTTCTTGCCAACGATTTTTCTTTTTGTTTTTGGTCTTGGAATTACTCCAATCATTACTGGCAGCCAGCTTAATCAAGCTATTCAGAATGCTAACGAAGCATATCAGCTCAGCGAAAAGACGCAATATTATGCTGATGGTGAGATACCTTCGTATGATATAGATAAAAGGGTAGGAATTATCGGAACTGAATTTTACAATAATATTAATCAGGACAAATATGGTAGAGTTGAACAAATCGAAGGTGCGAAAGGAGAGCTTCTCATTCGCCTTAAAAGTGATGTTTCTTTATATGAAATAGCTGTTATCGCCAATCAATACAATATGGATATCTTAAAAAAATATAGAAGAAATAAACCATCTTATCGTTTACGTCTTTCAAGTGTCACACAAATTAATACCACACTCGACATTTCCAATTTACTTAAATCTGATGATAAGCTAGAACAAATCTGGAGAGAACTAGACGCTGACCCCAGAGTTTATTCCGTGGGGTTGAATAGTGTAGGTAAACTTGCCGATACTCCCTGGGGAGATCCGGGTTACTGGCCTAATGATCCTGATGTGGATGCCAAAATGGTAGATATAAATGCTCCGTTAGCTTGGCAAAAACTGGAAAACTTGGGTTTTCCCCCCGGTGGTTCTGAAAACATCTGGATTGCTGTGATTGATGATGGAGTAGATCTAGATCATCCAGATTTAATAGATAATATTGCCAGGGATGAAAATGGGAATATAATTAGCGCATCATTCATCGGGGGCTGTGAAGAAGATCTATATGATTGCGATGTGATAAACAGAGGGGGAGCAGCTGGTGACGATGATGGACATGGTACTCATGTTGCCGCGGTGATTGCCGAAGTAGGTGATAATACATTGGGCGCAGCCGGAATAGCTTTTAATACGCAGATCGTACCAATAAGAGTATTTGAAACAGATAACGAAACTGTTTTGAGAGAAAATGTGATAGAGGCAATTGAGTATGCTGTATCAGAGGAGAATGTAAGGGTAATTAATATGTCATTTGGATTCGACGATAGTTTAATTGATGAAAGTGAAGCCATTGAAAATGCAATGGCTTACTCTAATAAGATTTTTGTAGCAGCTGCTGGTAATACTTTCAATGAAGTAATTAAACAATTCCCAGCAGCCTATAAAGGCGTGATTGCAGTGGCGGCGGTTCAAATGTCAGGCAAAAAAGATCCTACTTCTATCTTTGGAGATTGGGTAGATATATCATCCTATACAGATATTTATGCAGCTATTTATGATGACATGTATGCCGTTAGAGGAAGCACCAGCAATGCTGCCCCTGTGGTTTCAGGTACTGTTGCATTGCTTTTAAGTAGGTGGCCCAATCTTACCACTCAAGAGGCAGTAGATATTGTAGTGCAAAGAGCAAATACTATTTACGAAGAAGATGGCAAAAGTACCTTAGGATGTGGTGTAGTTAATGCCGGTTTTTCTCTTATTTCCACTGCTCCAATTATTACCATGAGTCAACCCGATGAACCTCTACTTTGTAAAACCAGATTTACTCTTGGCAAAGACATAGATTTATCCTGGAAACCCTTTCCAGCAAATCTATTAGAAGGCAATGTCTCACCCGATTACTACACATTCTGGTGGGCGTTAGAAAATGGAGCATTCTATATGCCAGAATCAGATTACGGTTTTTTTAAAGATCTTGGTCAAACTTTAAAAACCTCTCTTACTTCTAGATTCATAGAAACCCTGTGGGATGGTACTTATAGTTGGCGTGTAGCTGCTGTATATATACATAATGATGGAGCCAAAGAAGTACGCTGGACCCAACCGCAAACTATTAAGAAACATACTAGCGCAGGAATATATGATGTGGTCACCACATATGACAATCGGGCTTCTGCTGGGTGTAAAATTAAATGGGAACCTATACCTGGTGCCAACAACTATATTGCTAAATTAACCGCAGATAATGGAGTATGGGCTTATATAGCATACAATAAGCCTACAGAAATGGAAGAACCCAGTTATACTTTTACAGATCAAGATATCCAAGCATTACATGATGCCGCAGGGCCCAATGCTAAGTGGGGCATATCGATAGTTGGTACTGCCCTAGGGAGTAATTTATCTTGGAATGACGAAGATGATCGGGCTTTAATGCTTATACCACCACACGATTCAAATCCACCTAGGTTCCGTGCTTTTGATTATTATATTAACGGTGATTGGTGTCAGTAACCAACCATATTTAGTAAAAACTAGGTCTTAATTAAAAAATAGCAGCCTGCACCTTAAAGGTAAGGCCGTATGCAAGTGTTTTTCGCGATGACTCGATGCGCTATTCAATCGTTTGATCATGAGTTGAAACCTGGCGGAACCTCGTTGCTCTGCCACACTGGGTTTCAGAGTGTGGTCGTCTGTCTCAGCGATCTATATAAAGAGATATTAGTCAAATGTGGATAAAAAGCCCGTTTTGAACGGGCTTTTTTGTTACAATAAAAATGATATTATAGAATATTATTATGAACAATTTCGTTAAATCTCAACAGATAATTTCTAAACAGCCAAGAAGCATTGTTTTATCAACATTCTTTCTTTTTGTCTTTGGTCTTGGAATTACCCCAATTATTACTGGCAGTCAGCTTAATCAAGCTATTCAGAACGCTAACGAAGTGTATCAACTCAGCGAGAAGACACAATATTATGCTGATGGCGAGATACCTTCTTATGATGTTAATCAAAGAATTGGAGTAGCGGGAGTAGAGTCTTACCGTAATATTAACCAAAGTAAATACGGAGAGATAGAATGGATAGAAGCAGCTAAGGGAGAATTGCTTATAACCCTAAAAGAAGGTACGCCGTTGTACGAGATAGGAATAATAGCCGATAAGTATAATTTAAAGATACTAAAAAGATATCAAAAGATAAGGCCGGCTTTCAGATTGCGTCTTGTGTCGACTGGAGAAAACACAATAAATCCATTAGAGATAATAGCTGGTTCTACACAACAATCTAATGGAGAACTAGAGAGTGTCTGGAGAGGGTTGGATAGTGATTCAAGATTATTAACGGTCGATTTAAATGCTACCGTTTATCCCGATGCCTCTGATTGGGATGGTGGTTGGTGGCCTAATGATAACCAAATTAATCCGCCACCGGGAGTTAAAGGTGAATTAGCTGAAATTGGAGCGCATAAGGCGTGGAGAGAGCTTCAGGAAGCCGGTATGGATCCTGGTGGCAATGAAGATATTTGGATGGCGGTGATTGATTCGGGAGTAGATTTGAACCATCCTGATTTGAAAGACAATATCGCTACAGACCCAAGTTTAGTTTCCTCCGATAATCCCAATGGATGGGTGGGGAAGTATTTTGGTATTTACGACTGCAATGATGAAGAGCTTTTCAAGGATGTGCTAGAGCCATGCAAGGGTTGGATGGAGTTTGGAGGAACGGATGGTGGGTTTCCGGGTGATCCTGACTATCATGGGACTTTCGTTGCTGGCATAGCCGCAGAAAGAGGAGAAAATTCTCTAACAGCTACGGGAGTTGCCCATGGCGTTAAAATAGTTCCAATTACGACTTATACTTCCGTTGAGTTAAATATTTTTGTCGAGCCCATAATTAACAGTATTAATTACGTTGCTTCTTTGGATAGGGTACGTGTAATCAATATTAGTTTAGGTGTTTTTTCACAAAGCAATGTTGGAGCTTTTGAGCAGGCCATTAACGACGCATTTGCCATTGGCAAGATAATAATTGCCTCTGCTGGTAATGAAGGGTTAGAAATAGATAAGTATCCTGCTTCCTACAATAATGTAATATCGGTTTCTTCGGAATCATTGAATTTTGGCAAATGGATAGACATTGCATCGATCACATCCAATATAAGATCTACTAAATATAATGATGTTTTTGGTTTGCCCGGTAGTAACAATAATCCTCCTCCTGCCTCTTCTTGGGGTGTTCCCCAAGTTGCAGGCAGTATTGCCCTTCTAATTTCTCGTTATCCGAATCTTTCAACTCAAGACATCATAGATATTACATTACAAAGACCTGATACTTTTTACTACGAACACGGTTCTCCTAATTTAGGTTGTGGTATTGTTAATCCTGGCAGAATGCTGACATCTTTGGCGCCATTGATCGTGTGGGATGAATCAAAGGTAAAAGAATATGGACCCCAATGCGTCAGGAGATTCCGGCTTGGAGAAGATATTAGACTTGAGTGGAGACATTTTCCGCCAGAAGGAGATTCTGATAGATACTGGATAAGGTATTGGCGAAAAGGAGATGATCCGTCAGAACCTATCGATGCGGTTTCTGCAACTGAGCAAAAAATAACTTGGCAAGACGCAGAGCTGTTTGAAGACGGGACTTGGTATTGGCAAATAGGAGCAGAATACGACGGTGAGATTCATTGGACTTCCGATCAAACCATTAAAAAACATGTAGGTACTAAAATTACTTCACCCGCTGAAAATACCAAGATCACTAATACAACTACCTTTAAATGGGATCCGATTGAGAATGCCAAGAATTATTTCTTATCCCTTCATTGCCCAGCCATGAATAATAATATTTTATGGAGGGTGCCTCTTAATACCACATCTACCACCCACGCCATAACTCAAGAAGAATATGATACTCTCAAATCTTTCGATTACGCTTCTTGCTCTTTTGGTATAGTTGGTACAGCATATGACGGGAATTATGACTTAGAAAGTCCGGAATTGTATAAGGTAAAATATCCATATGGCCAGGTTTTTCTGTTGCCGTAGGGTTTAATTCCTAGAAAGTAAAAGCCGCTTTTTCTAGAGAGGTTTTTGTTTTGAAAAAATACGTTATTTTAACTTTTTAAGTATTGGTCCTTTCTCTGTATCTTCAATTAAATATTCTTTATCTACGATTTCTTTTCTTGCTCTATCAGCAAGAGCCCAATTTTTTTCTTTTCTATATTTTTCTCGAGATAACACCAAAGATTTTATATTAGCTGGTATTTTCTCGTTTTTTACGTTGGAAAATCCTAATCCCAAAACCTTATCGAAATTAATAAGAATATCGTATTTTTCGGCGTCGTTGATTTTTTTATCTTTTACTAATTTCCAAACAACAGCTATTGCCTCCGGTGAGTTAACATCGTCACTTAGACAATTTTGGAATTCTTCCAGGTATTTTTTAGCTGCGCCGCTCTTTATCGTTTGCTTTTTGGTTTTTACTTCGCGAATTATTTCATAAATACTATTTAGGGCGTTTTGGCTGGCCTCTAATCCTTTCCAAGTGAAATTAAGTCCTTTTTTGTAGTGAGACGTGAGAGCTAGATACCTAAAGACTAGGGGATCAATGCCTTTTTCTATCAGATCTTGAACCAAAATAACATTTCCTAAGCTTTTGCTTATCTTAGTTTTTTCAAGTAATAGCCATTCGTTATGTAGCCAATAATTTGCAGTGTTTTTGCCAAACGCCCCGAAGGCCTGCGCTATTTCGTTTGTGTGATGTACTGGAATATGTTCTTTGCCGCCAGTGTGTATGTCAAAATGTTTTCCTAGGTATTCCGTTGACATTGCAGTGCATTCAATATGCCAACCCGGGAATCCTTTCCCCCAAGGGCTGTCCCACTGCATTATATGGTTTGGTTGGTTCGTTACCCACAAAAGAAAATCCCACG
>CAZFEY010000036.1:4045-6255 GCA_964518135.1 uncultured Candidatus Saccharibacteria bacterium | reverse complement strand
CCCGCTCATTGCCAACGCGATAAAACTAGCCAATCTGATTAAAGATAAATTCCCGGAAAAAAATTATAGTTTTGGGCGGTCCCCACCCCACTCTTTTGTCTTCATAGCAGGATTTTCTTTCGGAACATAATTCCAAACATCAAACAGTATCGGTTCTTTTTTAAAATCATAGCCTAACTCTTCTTTGACTTCCCTTTTTAATGCTCCCAGTAAAGATTCCTCGCTTTCAACATGCCCGCCCGGGAAACCGAAAGTTCCGTCTTTATGTTTTACCATCAAGAACTTATCTTTATATCGAAGTATCAATTTTACCGTAACATTCGGCCGCTTTTTCATATTTATTTAAAAATAAAAAGAAGCTACAAAAAATGATATTATAACCTGATTTTAATTTTTAACTCTTTAAAGTCATTTAATTCTTTAATATTTTTATCTCTAGGATAAGGAAACGGTATCATAACTTCTTGCTTAATTAATGTTGGAGTCCCGAAAAATACAACAACCCTGTTAGATAAGAATATAGCTTCTTCAATGTCATGAGTAACTAATAATACGGTCTTATCAGAAAACTTAACAATATTCAGAAATTCTTCGTATAATTCTTCTTTCGCTTGATAGTCTAGGGAAGCGAAAGGCTCATCCATTATAATGAATTCTGGTTCAGCCGCTAAAGCCCTTACTAATGATAATTTCTTTTTCATTCCACCTGATAATTCTTTAGGATAAGCGTTTTTAAAGTCACCGAGATGTGCTAATTTTATGTATTTATTGACATTATCTTCGCTTTTATCTTTAGTGACTAGTCTTATATTATCAGCTACTGTCATCCATTCAAATAAATCATCTCCTTGATTAATGACAATTCTATCTCTTCCCGGCCCTGTAATAGATTTATTATTAATTAATACCTCTCCATTAATTGGTTTTATATAACCCGCTACAATATTAACTAACGTGGTTTTTCCACAACCAGATGGGCCGACAATGGAAACAATTTCTTTTTCTTTAATTTCTAGATTAAGCCCATTGAAGACAACGATTTTATTCCCATCGTTATTTAAATAAAAATGATAAATATTTTTTATTTTTAACATAATTTACTTTTCACGCCACGGTATGACAATTTTTTCTGCTAATGATAATAGCTTACTTAATGCGAAACCAATTATACCAATCAAAATCATCCCCACTAAGATATTATCAGTTCTTAATAACAATCTATTAATTTGTATGAAATAACCTAAACCAGATTGGGCACCAATTAATTCAGCGGCGATAACGCTCATCCATGCCATACCCATCCCTATTTTTAATCCCGTAAAAATATAGGGCAAAGAGAAATAAAATAATATTTTTGTAATAAAAACGCTTTTTTTAATTTCAAAAGATTGAGTAACATTTTTATAAACAACAGGTAAGGATATTGAACCAAAGTATGTATTGATAAAAATAGGAAAAAATGCTCCTAAAAAAACTATAAAGTATGATGATCCATCACCTATACCAAACAATAAAATAGCAATAGGAATCCATGCAATTGGCGGAATCGGTCTCAAAAGCTCAATAAATGGTCTAAAAAAGCTACCAAATCGTTGATTATACCCACACAAAATACCCACAGGAATAGCCGTTGCTACGGCTAATAAAAAACCTATAATAATTCGTTCTAGACTCATAGCTGCATCAATCAATATTTCTCCCTGCGATAGCTGAACAAATAGCGCGTTCAGTACCTCAAGCGGAGACGGCAAAAAAAAATTCTGATTGGAAATAACGGAAAAAAGTAGCTGTATGAATATTATGGTAGATAAAAAAATTAACCAAGTTTTCATATTATATAAAAGGGGGCTGTAATTTATTATATCACAGCCCCATCTAACACTTCAACAAAATGTCGTGCAGTTCCTCTGGGCTATGCGCAACCAACAGATCTGCTCGATCATCGTTTAAGTTTATGACCTTGAGATGAATACATCCTTCTGGCTTAGAAGCGCTAATTATTATAGCTCGGCTACATTTTTTTGATTTTGCGTAACGAACAATTTTATCGAAACTACGACTTGCAAAATCTTCTTCGACAATACATCCAGCCAGTCTCATATCTCTTAAAGCCGACCGACAACGAGTTGCCAACTGCGAATCTGCGTATGCAACGACGATATTTTTGGCTTTTGGTGGAAATATTATAGAGCAATGGTTTATTCCCATGA
>CAZFEY010000036.1:3435-4035 GCA_964518135.1 uncultured Candidatus Saccharibacteria bacterium | reverse complement strand
GTTCGATACCAAGTCCAATACCTGTTGCGGGCATCATGTCGCAGTTCATCTGTTCCATCATATGGTCATAGCGTCCACCGTCTCCAATTTCCCTTAATCCGTCTTTAGGAAATAACCTGTATGTGAAACTGGAATAAAAACCGGTGCCATGCAGATTGGAGATATTAAGGTGAGAATTTTGCAGACCATAACTTGCTAGTGATGCCTTGAACGTCAAAGTTTTTTCTATCTCGGGAATTAGGGGTGGAAACGTTCTGCCTAATTTGACTAAAACATCGTATGTGTCTGATTCAACGCCATTGCAATTCAGCAGCGACGGGATTGCGTCAATGATGTTTTTCGGCAAAGAATAGGATTCAAGCGCCGTCACAACCGCCTTTGTATCGGCAGCAAACCGAATGGCATACAAGATGTCCCTGATTTCATCATCACTACGTGATTTTGTGTCTCCGGCGCAGATAATACGGCGGAAAAGCTGTAGGTTATTGAACTCAATCCTGTACCCTGGAAATCCGATTTCTTCCACCACATCTGCAACAACGCGCAGGATCTCTGCATCGGCAGTCGATTCGCTGGCGCCGAAAGTGCTGATACTGAACA
>CAZFEY010000036.1:0-3425 GCA_964518135.1 uncultured Candidatus Saccharibacteria bacterium | reverse complement strand
GCTTTGGTGCGTACATAAAATTATTTGCGACCAATCTGACCAATTGTGCGTCCGGGTCGCTCCTCAAAATCATATTGCGTCCTTTACTATCGATTAGCGAATAGCATTTTTCCCTTGGAAACTCTGACGTAGACTCGTAAATCTCGGCCGATTCTATGGTGGGTGTCTGGATATGGAGGAATCCGTATTTCTCAGCTGTCCCGATAAATAAAGATTCTACATACTCCATTTTCTTTAGGTCCTCGGGCAGAATGTCATGCATACCCTTAAGAGGCTGCATTTTTTTACCCATCTTACACCTCCTTTGACGCATCGATATTATGTTCAGCCAAGCACTTTAAAATAGACTGCAAGACATCGTTGCGTCCAATGTTTATTTGAGTCCCCGTCCGCATGTCTTTAAGGAAAACTTGCGAACGAGATATTTCGTCTGGCCCGACGAGCAACACGAGTGGAATATTTTTATTACTGGCAACCTTTAACTGTTTTGCAATTTTGGCCGATTTGGAAAAGATTTCCACGGCCAGGCCCGCATGTCGCAATTCGTTTGCCAATTTTAAATATTCCGCAATGAAATTTTCGCCGAAGTTTACGATGAATACCTGCGTTGTCGTCTCAATCAAAGGTGCCTTGTTAACAGATTCCATCGCAGCAAACAAGCGATCAATTCCGATTGATAAACCGATTGACGGAAGAAAACGACCGTCGGGATGTACAATTAAATGGTCATATCGTCCGCCGGAACAAATACTGCCAAAGCCAGGATTATCCACAAGCATGGTTTCAAAAATTACTCCTGTGTAATAATTTAGGCCTCTTGCAATGGTTGGATTGATCCTAAAGTTATCGACGTCACCTTCGGACTGTTCAATTGTACTGACTATCTTAGATAGAGAATCAAATCCCTGTCTAAATGCCAGAGAGTTGCCGAGAATCGTAGTAAGCCCTTGTAATACGGCGTTATTCGAACCACCGAGCTTGAGATACCTGTTAATGATATCAATGACGCTGGACGAAAAACCGGCATCATTTAATTCAGATATCACGCCTAGTAGCCCAATCTTGTTGAATTTATCTATTATTCGTATTAGATTAACGCCAGCAGATTGATCAAGCCCGCACGTTTCGACAAGGGCATCGAGAATCGGTCGGGAGTTGAACTGAATGATTGCCTTTACGTCCAAGACCTTTGTAAGGTGATTGGCAAGAAGCAACATTTCGGTGTCGGCAAGTGCCGAGTTGTCATCGATAATGTCTGCATCCATCTGCATAAACTCACGATAACGGCCCTTGCCCGGTCGATCAGCCCTCCATACCAAGCCTATTTGATAGCGCCGGTATGGAAAAACAATCTCGTCAGCATAAGTCTTAATGATCCTATATAAAGGAACTGTCAGATCATAGCGGAGCGAGATGTTTCGATCGCCGTGGTCGTGGAAGCTGTAGATCAGCTTCTCCCCTTCGCCGTATTTGCCCATTAACAACTCTGTATATTCCAAACAGGGAGTATCTTGGGGTAGGAATCCGAACTTCTCGAAACAGTCGCGAGTAGTCGCGATCAATACATTACGCTGAAGCATCCTTCTTGGCAGAAAGTCCTGAAAACCGCTTAAAAGTGAATTCTTTAAATTCATCTTTGGCCTCCTCTTTTTTATTTATAAAAGAACCTACCCATCGGTTCTGTAAAATTCTCATGTAATTCTGGTATAAATATATTATACAAATATTCTTATTAATGTCAATAACGGGACCTTAAGGGTTCTAAGGGCTGGCTATACATGATAACCAAAGGCCCGTAGATCATCTACTATATTTCTTTTAATTTTGCTTATTTTATGGTCTTTAATACTCTTTATACGATTATATTCTCTCAACAACCTCCTTAAACTAATGATAGTATTGTATTCTTTACCTGTCGCGACTAAACGCTTCCCTGTATTTCTCGAAAAATTCTCTTCAATAAGCCCCCCACCGGAATTATATTTTCTGTTTAAGGAAAATTTGTTTCTATAAACAACTTCTTTTTCTAATTTTGTAGACAGGGGCTTGATCATCTTTTTATCTTTTATTATATGCTGTTGATGCTGATAAACCTTATTCTTATCTCCAACACGCCAAACCTGTGCAAAAGCCGTACGCGAATCGTTAAGATTGTTATAACCCATTAAATTAATCGGTTTACCGTCGAAATTAGCACGAGTAACTTTTGAATATTGGCAAATCGTAGGAAGAATATCAATTGTGCGTATCAACTCTGACACAACTGTATTTTTTTTAACGCCCTTGCCATACAGAATAATCGGCACGCGTAATACCGCATCATCAATTGAATTAGAGTGTCCGTGGGAGTCAGATGCCCAGTTTTCTCCATGATCGGAGAATAAAATAAGCAGACTATCAGTTTTGTCGACAAAATCAATTATATTCTTAATAAAATTATTAAAACGATGTTTTAAAAAATAATTTATGCCTTCTATGTATAATCTATGGAGATCGTCATACTTCCCTTCCGTCCACAATATATCAATTATTTTTTTATACCTTAAAAGAAAATCTCTATCTTTTTTACTGCGATAGCTTTCATCTAACATATCTGTATAATTTTGGGATTGGTGAATGTTAAATTTCTTTTCAAGCCCTAAAACCTTCTTTGGTAAATCAGTTTTTGCAAATTTTAATTTATGAAAACCATATGGATAATGGATTCCACCGAAATGGAAAAAAGATACTGTCTGCCTGTGTTTATTTTTCAATAATTCTGAAAACGCGTCTCCTTCCGATTCAATAAAATATTTATCAACGCCACGGGTAAAACCAAGGCTTTTTCCTAATATAATCGGGAAATCGGTTTGGAAAATCGTGTATGCGCCACCCTTCTTGGCTAATTCAAACAGGGTTGGACGACCTATCTGCCTATTGAAAAATTCATACACGCCGTTACGCTTGGGCCAGCACCCCGTAAAATATGCTGCGTGTGAAGCTGAGGTATACGGCGCCGCAGAAATACAATTGCTAAAATATGTGCCGCGAGAAATCAGGTAATTCAGCATTTTCGTATTAAATCTTCCACGACCGACAAGCTTATCGGAAAAATCAGACGAAATGGCAGTGATGCAATCGTTACGCAGAGAATCAAGAGATATCAAAATAATATGCTGGTATTGGTGATAATTTAATTTTTCCATGATTATTATTTTTTGTACTTTAAAACTTTATCTATTTCAGACAGCATTTTATGATAACGGCCTGACCAACACTGTAATTCCATCTTTTCGTAGTCTCTCTTGATAGAATGGAATTCTTTTCTAAATCTATTGATTTCTTCTCTGGTTGTATTTTCCTTTAATATTTTTTGGATATACTTAAACACGCCAATCATACTGTTTTTATATTCGTTGCAGAAAACCATAGCCTTTTAGGCCATT
>CAZFEY010000035.1:0-6923 GCA_964518135.1 uncultured Candidatus Saccharibacteria bacterium | reverse complement strand
GATTGGCAAAAGTGCGGTATTCCTCACGAGGCGGGAAGTACGGGTTTTGGCGTGGCGCACGCAACGAAAGTTGCAGTTGAGGCATTGAAATTAAATATTAAAGATGTGGCAGTGGCGATTCATGGCTTTGGAAATGTGGGAACGTTTACTTATAAGTTCCTGACAGAAATGGGAGCCAAAGTGATTGCCATCGCGGATCATAGTGGCGCAATTTTCTGTGAAGATGGATTTGACGAGGATAAAATTGGAAAATTAATAGCGTCTAACCAAAAAGTCGCAGAATATACCGGAAAAGCGAAAAAAGTGAATGGTGATGATTTCTGGGCTGTACCAGCCGATATTTTGATACCAGCCTCTATTACAGATGTTATTCATGAAGGCAACAAAGACAGGATCAATGCAAAGATTATAGTAGAGGCCGCAAATATTCCAATGCGAGAAAATATTGAGAAAGAGTTATTCAAGAGAGGGATTTTAATTGTGCCCGATTTCGTTGCGAATTCCGGAGGTGTAATTTCTTCCTATTCTGAATACAAAGGGCATTATTTGAAGAAAATGTTTCAATTGGTGGAAGAAAAAATAACCAAATCTACAAAGCAGGTTTTGAAAGAAAGCCTAAGACAAAATAAGAATCCGAGAGAGGTTGCTGTGGAAATTGCCAAGAAAAGGATATTGGCCAAGATAAATAAGAAGAACAAATCATGAATACATTGTCTCTTATTTTGGAGAGCACTTTTCTGGTGAGTCTAGTTTCGTTTGTTGGGGCCTTGATACTTTATTTGAGCGATAAATTTCTAAATAAAATCCTCGTGGTTTTAATCAGTTTATCTGCGGGGGCTTTAATGGGAGATGCATTCTTTCATTTAATACCAGAATCTCTAAAATTAATAGGGTTTGATGAAAGATTAATATTGTTTTCATTTTTGTATGTGGTTTTGGGATTTTGTATGTTGTTTATCCTTGAGCAATTTATCCAATGGCATCACCATCACAGCGTTGAACATCCAGAGATCAAGCCTTTTTCTTATTTAATTTTGGTATCAGATGGATTACATAACTTTATTGATGGTTTAATTATCGCAGCTTCTTTTGGGGTAAACGTTTCAGTTGGCGTAGCGACAACAATTGCTGTAATGGCGCATGAGATTCCTCAAGAGCTGGGAGATTTCGGGATACTTATCTACGCTGGCTTTAAAAAGGGCAAGGCGTTGTTTTTAAACTTCTTATCGGCTGTTTCTGCCGTATTGGGAGGTATAGTCGGCTTTTTTATATTAGAGAAGATAGATTCGTCAATTGTCTTTCTTTTGCCTATTGCAGCAGGTTCCTTCATATATATAGCGGCAGCTGATCTGGTTCCGGAACTAAAAGCAAAAACCTCTGTTAGGGATTCATTGCTGTCTTTTATTATCTTTTTGTTTGGTATCGGTCTGATGCTGGCTTTGAGGCTGTTCTTTGAGTAAGATTGTTGACATTGTAAAAATCATTTGCTAAATTTAGATGGAGCGCTAAGCGCTTTAATTTTATTTCGCAAGAAACAAATTTATTTATTTCGCAAGAAACAAACTTATTTATTTCGTATCAGTATGCCTACGATTAATCAATTAGTTAAAAAGGGAAGAAAAAGGACAAAGAAGCGTTCAAAGATGCCTGCTTTGGCATTTGGATTCAATGTTTTAAAAAACAGGCCAAAATCTTATAACTCTCCCCTGAAGAAAGGTGTTTGCTTGAAGGTTTTTACAACCACACCCAAAAAACCGAATTCTGCCTTGAGGAAGGTAGCAAGAGTAAGGTTAACTAATGGTATGGAAGTGACGGCCTATATTCCTGGAGAAGGACATAATTTGCAGGAGCACTCGGTGGTTGTGATTAGAGGTGGAAGGGTAAAAGATTTGCCAGGAGTAAGATATCATATTGTTAGAGGGGTTTTAGATGCTGGAGGAGTAGAAAATAGAAAAAGAGAAAGAAGTAAATACGGCGTGAAAAAGCCGAAGTAAGCAAGCTTGATCCTTTTCAGAATTAAGTAAACTTGATTTCTCCCAAAATTAAACCCGATTCTTACAGAATAAATTATGCCAAAAGGAAAAAAAACAAAAAGAGAGATAATGCCAGATCCTACGTATGGTAATGTTGCCGTGGAGAAATTTATAAATTACGTAATGCAACAAGGAAAAAAAGCAACTGCAAGAAAGATAGTTTATGGAGCTTTTGAAGAGATAAAAAACAAATCCAAAAAAGATCCATTAGAAGTTTTTGATACTGCGTTGCAGAATGCAGCCCCCGTATTAGAAGTAAAACCGAAAAGGGTAGGAGGAGCTACGTATCAGGTGCCAAGAGAGGTAAAGGGTGACAGGAAAATAACATTAGCTATACGTTGGATTATCGAAGCAGCCAGATCGAAAAAGGGAAAGCCAATGAAAGAAAAGTTGGTACAGGAGATAATGGATGCCGCTGGAAATACGGGTGCTGCCGTAAGAAAGAAAGAAAATGCTCATCGTATGGCTGAGGCCAATAGGGCGTTCGCGCATTTTAAATGGTAATTGGGAGCTGCGATAGCGTACTTGAAAGTACCGGTCGTCAAAATCCCAGCGAGATTTTACGACCTACGTTCTCGTTTTGTCACCGAACATACAGAGCCTTATATGTTCGGACCATGCCGACAGAACTGCGAAAGTTACTTTCAAATACACTATCTTGCTATGGGGAAAGGATGAATCTGCGCAATTTACCTGCGGATGGCCTTTAAAAATGCATTCCCTCGCCTCGAAAGTAGTAAAGATATTATGTTGCTAAGTGATTTTGTAGATTTTTTTATTTTAGGATAATTAATTTATGCCACGCGCATATCCATTAGAAAAATATAGAGATATTGGAATTATTGCTCATATTGACGCCGGCAAGACTACGGTTTCAGAGCGAATTTTGTTTTACACCGGCGTTTCGCATAAAATTGGCGAAGTGCACGAAGGCCAGGCGATTATGGACTGGATGGAACAAGAAAGAGAAAGAGGTATTACTATTACCTCTGCCGCTACCACTTGTTTTTGGACGCCACAAGGATTGGAGAAAAATAAAGAGAATGAATATCAAATCAATATTATTGATACTCCGGGACACATTGATTTTACCGCCGAAGTTCAAAGATCTTTAAGGGTTTTGGACGGGGCGGTTGTTGTTTTTGATGGGGTCTCCGGGGTGGAGCCGCAATCCGAAACTGTCTGGCGACAGGCCGATAAATATAACGTTCCCAGGATTTGTTTTATTAATAAATTAGACCGAATGGGAGCTTCTTTTGAAAATAGTTTAGATTCTATTTATAAAAAATTATCTACCAACGCCGTGCCTTTGCAAATTCCAATAGGACAAGAAGAGAGTCTTGAGGGCGCAATCGATCTCATGGAAATGAAAGCTCTAAAATTTTCAGGGGATTTTGGACAGGCTATTGAAAAAATAGATATTCCTGCGGATTTACTGGAAAGCGCTAAGGAATGGAGAGATAAAATGCTCGAGAAGATAGCAGGAGAAGACGAATCTTTATTGGAAAAATATCTGGCAAAAGAAGAAATTTCTGTTGAAGAATTAAGAAAAGTTTTAAGAAAAGCAACTATTGATTATAAATTGGTTCCGGTATTGTGTGGATCCGCCCTGAAAAATAAGGGAGTCCAGCCGTTACTTGATGCAGTTTGTTATTATTTGCCTTCGCCAGCTGATGTACCGGCAATTAAGGGTACAAAATTGAAAACCGGCGAAGAAGATTCGCGATCCTCAAAAGACGATAGTCCATTTTCGGCCCTTGCCTTTAAAGTGGCTACCGATCCCTACGTTGGAACTTTAACTTTTTTCAGGGTTTACTCGGGTTCCTTAACTACCGGTTCCTATGTGCTTAATTCAACTACGGGAGAAAAAGAAAGAATTGCTAGAATTTTAAGAATGCACGCAGCTGGCAGAGATGAAATTAAAGAGGTATTCACGGGCGATATAGTGGCAACAGTTGGGTTGAAAGATACTTCAACTGGACACACTTTGTGCGACGAAAACAATCCGATTATTCTAGAAAAGATTACTTTCCCAGAGCCGGTCATTTCAATTAGAATAGAACCAAAGACTAAGGTTGACCAGGAAAAGATGGGATTATCTTTAAAGAAACTTTCTGAAGAAGACCCTACCTTTAGAACCAATACCGATCTTGAAACAGGAGAAACAATCATTTCTGGCATGGGAGAACTGCACTTGGAAATTATTACGGATAGAATGCGCCGAGAATTTAAAGTAGAGGCTAACGTTGGAAAACCACAAGTAGCTTACAAGGAAACGATTAAAGAAGAGGCAGAAGCTGAAGGCAAGTACATTAGACAGTCTGGTGGGCGCGGACAGTATGGACATGTTTATTTACGAGTTGCGCCCCTGGAAAGAGGAAAGGGTTTTGAATTTGTAGATGAAATTAAAGGAGGGATTATACCGAGAGAATTCATTCCAGCAGTAGAAAAAGGAATAAAAGAGGCAATGGGTAAGGGTGTTTTGGCGGGATATCCTTTGGTGGACATGGAAGTAACGCTTTACGACGGATCTTATCATGACGTTGACTCATCGGAAGTTGCATTTAAAATAGCAGGATCTATGGCCCTACAAGAAGCTACCAGAAAAGCGAAACTTGTAATATTAGAACCTATTATGAAGCTAGAAGTGATTACTCCAGAAGAATCTTTTGGCGATGCTATTGGAGATTTGGCTTCAAGAAGAGGGAAAATAGAAGAAACCAATGACAGAGTTAATATGAAGGTTATTGATGCTAAGGTGCCGTTGGCGGAAATGTTCGGATATGCTACCGCATTAAGGTCCTTGACTGAAGGCAGAGGAACCTTTACAATGGAATTTGACCATTACGGAGAAGTGCCACAAAACATTGCCCAGGGAATTATTGAAGGAAAGAGCAGGTAAACTTATTGACATTTCTTCGAGAATAAATAAAATAGTATTATATAAATTTAATACGAATACTGCGGATTTTAATACGAATACTGCGAATAATTAATTTACATTCGTTTCATTCGTGTATTATTTGTAGATTCGAATAATAATTTTATGGCAGAAAAAGGAAAATTCGAAAGATTAAAACCCCATGTCAATATTGGAACAATTGGTCATGTTGATCATGGAAAAACTAGCTTAACCGCAGCTATCCTTCATGTTTTAGGCATGAAAGGTATGGTTACAAGCGGTCAGAAAAGCGTTGACCAGATTGATGCAGCTCCTGAAGAAAAAGCTAGAGGGTTGACCATTTCTATTTCGCACTTGGAGTACGAAACAGAAAAGAGGCACTATGCCCACATCGACTGCCCTGGACACGCCGACTACATTAAGAATATGATTACCGGAGCAGCTCAGATGGATGGTGCTATTTTGGTAGTGTCAGCTCCTGATGGACCAATGCCTCAAACTAGAGAACACATTCTTTTAGCAAGGCAGGTAGGATTGCCATCAATAGTTGTATTTTTGAATAAGTGTGACATGGTTGACGATCCAGAAATTATTGGTTTGGTTGAGAGCGAGGTGAGAGAATTACTTAAGAAATATAATTTTCCTGGAGACCAAACTCCTATTATTCGCGGCTCGGCCGTAAAAGCCCTTGAGGCAAAATCTGCCGATGACGAGGCTGCAAAACCCATCCTTGATTTATTGAATGCAGTTGATGAATTTATTCCAGATCCAGTCAGAGAGACCGACAAGCCATTCTTGATGGCGGTAGAAGACGTTTTTTCTATCGAAGGAAGAGGTACAGTGGCTACAGGAAGAATTGAAAGAGGAATCGTGAAAGCCAACGAAGAGGTGGAGTTGGTGGGAATACGCCCAACTACCAAGACAACGGTTATTTCAGCCGAAATGTTTAATAAAATTCTTGACGAAGGTAGGGCTGGCGATAACGTTGGAATACTCTTGAGAGGGCTTAAAAAAGAAGATGTTGAAAGAGGGCAAGTGTTAGCAAAGGCAGGCACCATTACTCCACATACAGAGTACGAATCAGAAGTTTATATTCTGGCCAAAGAAGAGGGTGGAAGACATACTCCATTCTTTACTGGATATAAGCCCCAGTTTTACTTTAGAACAACTGATGTTACGGGAGATGTAAGCTTGCCAGAAGGAACTGAAATGGTAATGCCGGGAGATACAGTTAATTTGAAGATTAAATTGATTGCCCCAATTGCCCTAGAGGAAAAGCAAAGGTTCGCAATTAGAGAGGGCGGAAAGACTGTGGGAGCAGGGGTTGTTACAAAGATAATCAAGTAATTATTGTAAATGATAAGCTAGATAATTTAGCCATATTGTAACTACGGGATCAATATCCTAAGGTGAGTATGGCTTAATTGCTCTTTTAAGATGACCGCCAAAAAAGTCGTTGAACAAGAAAAAGAGACAAAGCAGAAAATCAGAATTAAACTTAGGGCTTACGACCATAAGGTGATTGATAATTCTGCCAGAGAAATTATTGAAACAGTTGAGCGTTATGGCGCAGAGGCGTTAGGTCCTGTCCCATTGCCGAATGAAATTCGTAAATACACGGTCAACAGATCTTCTTTTGTGCACAAAGACGCAAGAGAGCAATTTGAAATGAGGATTCACAAAAGGATTATAGACATCATTAATCCTAATCCGAAGGTTATTGATGCTTTAATGGGGTTAACACTTCCAGCCGGCGTAGACATTGAAATCAAAATGTAAATTATTTTGATGTCTGTGCTGGCTGGGAATGATAATCCTACCACAAGAAGAAAATGAAAATTGGGTTCAATAATAATTGTTAAATATTTTATTGATAAAACTAGTCTAGGTTGTTGTAAAAGATTGCTGGGCTAGTGCCCAGCTTTTAAATTAAAAAATATTATGAAATTTATTCTGGGGCTTAAATTAGGAATGACTCAGATTTTCGA
>CAZFEY010000034.1:0-7405 GCA_964518135.1 uncultured Candidatus Saccharibacteria bacterium | reverse complement strand
AGAGTAAGGACAGTAACGATAACAAAAAGAAATGTGCAGGTTTTTTAATCACTCCGCTACTTCGCTTGCGGCAAGGCTGCCAAGAATGAATTACTGCTGACGAGATTCAAGCTTGTTCACCCGCTCTTCAATACGTTTCAGTTGGGCAGAGAGCATTAAGATTTCCTGTTCGTTCTTTTCAAGAAGCATAATGAACTTATCAAGTTTTGCGAATAACTCACTCGAATTACCCTTCATCCATTTTACATCCTCATTAACACCAAGAATGTCATGCCTTGTTTCTTTTAACTCAAATTCAACTTTAGCCAAACGATTATCAAGCTTATCGGTTTTTAGATCGATTTTTGCGTCTAACTTCTCGAAATCCTTCTGAATCGACGTAACAAATGGCTCAATCGCTTCTACAAAAACCTCTTTTATGTCTTTCTTGGTTAATTCAGCCATGGTTTTAATTTTAGACCATATCAACTTACTGTCAAATTTTTATATCTTCTTCAATCTCACATAAAAGGTACTTCCCTTCCCTTCTCCATCAGATTCAGCCGAGAGCTTCCCGCTGTGGGCTTCCACTATCTTCCGCGCGATAAAGAGGCCAAGCCCCGTGCCGCGAATTTCTTTCTTCACTCGCTCATCGCGGATGAATTCCTCAAAGAGTTGCGGAATGAGTTCTGCCGGCAATCCCAAACCTGAATCAGCGACGGAAACGATAACCTCGCCATTTTCCGCCTTAAGTTCAACTTTTACAAATCCACTTGGTGTGTATTTAATTGCGTTATCAACCAGATTTTGAATTACCTGCCGAAATTTTATCTCGTCCGCATTCACGAACGCCTCCGTGAGTCCGGTCGTGAAGCTCAATTCCAAACCCTTGTTTGCCGCAAGCGGCCGGAGCTCCTCGATAACGCCCTGTGTCATCTTCAGAAGATCGACTCGCGCGAATTTATATTCCATCTTCCCTTCCTCCACCTTCCGCAAATCCAAAAGATTATTGACGGTACTAATCAACTCATCGGCGGAGAACCTTATCTTCCCGAGCGTTTCCTTGATTTTTGGATTAATTTCTCCATACAGCCCATCGGAGAGGATCGTCGCGAATCCCTTGATAACGCCCAGCGGCGCCTTTACCTGGTGCGAAGCCAAAGAAAGCAACTGGCTCTTGAAGTGGCTCAATTCCTCAAGCTTCACATTCGCCGCTTTCAAATCCTCGCTCAATTTTTGCAGCTGCTCCCGCTGTTCAACTTCCTTCAAAACGCTTCGGATGAGCAGAATGCCAAACCCAAGCACAAGCGCAAAAACGCCGGAACGGAAAATAATAGTACCTAGGTCTTTTGAAATAACAACTTCTACCAAGCTCATAATCGCGAGAAGGAACGCGAGTATCTCCGTCGCGATTACTTTCACATTGAGCAAGTGGTGTTTGAAAATTGCATAAGCGGTAAAACCTATTAAGGGGAAAGTGAACAACGCCCCTAAGGGAATAAAACGTACATATAAGAATATGCCGGGCAGAATTAAGTTAAATACAATGTGAAGGAAAAAAGTAGTGGCGATCCCAAAAAGAATGAACTTCAATTGCATCTTCTGTGCACCGACGGAGCGTTTTAATTTTTTAATTAATATATATAATCCGTTTCCAACCAAAAAAATAGCCGTAAAAGCAAACAAATATATCCCGGGCAATACAACGGTTTTTGACACTTCACCAACGGGAGCCAATTCAGCAATGCTGGGAAAAACAAAAGGACTTAACGTAATCGCAGAAGTTATTAATGTTAGGGGTAGCAAAAAAAATCGATAATTATTTGAAAAAACGGCATGCTCCTCTGGAAAAACATAACAAAGACGAAAAAGAAAAAAGGTATACCATGTTGCAAAAAATATAATAAAACGGAAAGTCCACAATACTGAAATTTCTGAGTGGAGTTGATAATTCCAATAATTAAGAACTCCCCAACAAGCGGCTACCAAAGAAAAAATAAGAAAAGTTCTATTTGTAATACCTTTATAGTTATTAAAAAAGACGATGAAACCCAGTATGACAATACCAGCGACAGAAACGCCGACGGAAATTAGATCGAGATTCTGTAAGGGTCCAAGAAGATTCATGGATTAATGGTATTGACGTAAGTAAGTGCCACGGATAAAAGATGAGAGATGCCAATTGGTTTCACTCATCCTTTTTAATTCTCGTCTAGTAAAGTATCTCAGGTCGGAAAAAATCGTTGCGTTTAAAAAAACCGGATCATGCCAACCTGTTATGGTGTGGGACAGTAAAATATGGAACCAACTCTTATAACCATCATATTCGAAAACATTTCTACTTAAGTTTATGCAAACTTTATCAACAAGCTCTTTTTCGTTGACATCTAGATGATGTTTAAATAAAGAATGAAAAATGAGATCAAATGTTTTATGGGTAAATAATTTCTCCAGTTCAAAAATATTGTTTTTTGCTAAAACCACAACAATTTTATTACTCGTTGACCCAGTAATTTCTTGAAGAGTTTTCGGCGTCAGTTTTTCTATCTCTTTGATTATAATCTGTTCCCGAAATTCTCCGAGATTTCGCTTGGCAATTTCATGTGTGATAGAAGATTTGTCAAAACCAACGAAAATTAATTTTTTATCGCTTGGGTTTTTGATTAAGCGTTCGATTGCCTGTCTTTCAACCTCCATCCCCCCAAAACCAAAATCCACTAAAATTAAAAGTTTTTTTGTTTCCCCATGGATAAGGCTAAAAATTTTTTTTACAAGGGGTTCAATTAATCCAGGGAATTTTCTCTTTTCGAGTTCTACAAGTTTTAAATGCATTTTCTGGTCCCAATGCGGGAATGGCAAATCCGTAAGCTCTAGCAAATCACTCCCTCTGATATGCGGTGCCCTTTTGAAGAGCCAGATAATATATTTTGCGAGAGACTTAGCTGCCTTGAAAAACAAGAAGTTTTCGTTTATGGCATACTTTTGATCTTGAGAAAAATTATCTTCTTCAAGAGAGCGGAGATCGTTCAGAACATGAGAGATTATCTTCTCTCTGTTTTTCGTTTTTATGATATTTTCTCTTTCTATTTGGCTATTCATTTAATTCGATTGTAGCCATTCGATATTTGCTGACAATCTTAACGATCGCGCGGTTGGCTCACCTCCATCGCCAATCCTAAGAAGCATTGGGATTGTGCCTTTCCCCACCCCAAAAATATCAGCAATTATGTTATATGCATCTTTTATAAGATTAACCTGCTCCGACGAAAAATCACGTGCCTCTCCTCCAAGAATTCTTTGCATAAAGAATATTACACCGGTAACCGGTTGGATGCTAATCCCCATTTTTGTTGCTTTAAGCCAAACTCTCTGCATCAACCTGCCACCAATCACGAAATCTCTCGGGGTATTTCCCTTGACTAAAACAACCGCAAACGCGGAAGATGCGGCATAGAGCTTCGCGTTCCCTTTTGCCGCTATTTTTGAGAAACCGAGTTTATTGAAAAAATTCAGAATATTCCAATTTCTAAAAAGCTTAAATGCTTTTTCCTGCGGCGGAGAAAGTTCCATCTCTTTCACATAAAACCCCGATTTCCGTTGAAGGGATTCTTCTTTTGTCCAACTGATATGGCTAAAAAGGAAATCGTGAATTTTCTTAACTTCGAATAATAATCTATCGCTGATCGTTAAGGCTTTTGCTATTATTTTTTTCTTCTCCAAGTCGTCTACGATTCGCACTTCCCCTTCTCCGATTTCTTCTGCGCATTCTAAAAGTTGCCTTTTCTGGTCTTGGGTAAGCGGCGTGATTTTATAAGGTTTTCGATTAGTAACGCGCTTTGTAATATAGGAATAAAGCGGGTCTTCTTTTGAAATAGATTTCTCCAGAAGAAGAGTGGCAATATGTTTTTCGTCTTTTTGGTCAGGGAACAAAGTTATGGAAGTTTTGTATCCGAGCGCGGAAGATGCGATTACTATGTTTTCAATAAGGGCTCCATGGGCTACCATAGATCCAAATTGTTGAAAATTATAAAGCGAAAGGTCTTTTTCTGGAATGTTAAAAATGTCAATTTTGTTATCTTCGACAACGAACTTCCATGGTTGGCAATTCTCACCCGATGGCGCCTGCACGCCGGCTTCAAGGATTTTCTGGATGGTTTCACGAGGGATCACCTTATTATTATAGCAGAATCATTGTCTTGCCCTCTATGAATAAAGATTACACAGGTTATTGAACCCCTATGATTAGGTGATTTTCTGCTACAATTAGGCGGATGATTACTTATATAAGAAAGTGGTGTATATTGCGCTCTCTATCGAATTCCTGCATTAAAGGAAATGCCGCAGAAGTTGGAGTAATGAAGAAAATGCGGGCGATTATGGAAAATCACCCAGAATTCTCTGGCGCGTTTACGGAAGAAAAGTGGAAAGAGGTTGAAAGGAAAAATCCCGAAGAAATATATATTCGTGCTGATCTATTTACGGGAGCGCAAGCGGAGAAATTATTGCCGTGGAAACGACTTTGGGAATGGCTATTTTATAGTGAAATAAAGAAAGAGAGAAGAAAAAAACATAGAATGGCGATCTATAGAAAAATATTAGAAGATTGCGAAACAGAAACACCAAAATTGCTTGACGTGAAAATTGGAAATGAGTATTTCTTCGCTCACAAAGGAAGCAATTGGGAGAAATATATCGGCATTACAGGAAAAGGGTTTGTCTTCTCGCGATGGGATTCTCTTATGCACGAACTATTTTTTGATAAGTATAAGGGTTGGATAACATTACTAGTATCTCTAATTCTAGCCGTATTGGGTTCTTCCTATATAGTAATTCTTAAAGATTGGTTTATAACAATCACAGCTCCATATTCACCATTTTGGTAAAATCATTCTATGAAAGAAACAAATAAATCAAAATTCTATGAACTCCTCGGTCGTGCTATATCCTCCCCATAAAAGCGGAAAAACCTCGCCACCTTGGTGGTTATAACGGGAAAGGGTTAGTTTATCTGTCTACTTTTTTTATAGCCCAAAAATTTTCTTGAACGCGTTGACTGCCTTGAGCCGCTTCTTTTTCTCTACAGGTGAATGATACGTCGGTATTAATTTCTCATCCAAAGAGATGAGCGCGCGATTGCTTTCGATCTGCTGGCCATTCAAGATTTTGCGAACACAATACGCAACCGCAGAACCGTTGATCAGCGCCGCGCCTCCCAATTGGGGCCACGAAACGATCGTTTTCCCCATTTCCAATAAAGATTCCTGCATACGAATTGTCACGTTCTCGGGACCGATATGTTTAGTGATGGTTTTCCCAATTCCAAATTTATCCAAGCTTGTCAGTTGTCTATAGTTCACATTGCCCAAGCGCCCATGGAAAAATTTCTGTTTCGGATTTTTGTCGTATCGCTCAATATCAACCACGGCATTATCGCCGTTATCTGCGGCCATGACGACCGCTAAACGATTACGTTTTGCTTCTTGGCGGATAAGAAACTTGATCGCGATATTATCCAATTCATCCACAATAATATCGAGCTTCGGCGGGCCGGAAAAAAATTTCCTTATGTTTTTTGTGGTTAATCCTTCCATAAAAAGTTCAACTTTAGCATAGGGGTTTAAGGTATATATTTGGCGCGCGGTTATCTCTACCTTCAACAAGCCGAGGTTTTGTACGCCGGCATTGACCCGGTTAGTATTCGAAAGCGCTAAGCGGTCAAAATCCGCGAGCCGGATATGTTTTCCTCCGCCCTGAAGAACGATCGCCAAGGCGACGCCACTCCCCACACTCAGACCACCAATGCCGATCACCGCGTCGTAAAACTTTTCCTGCTCTTCTTTGGTGATAAGATTCCTGTTCCGGGCAGTTCTCACTAATTGAAAATCTTTGTCTTCCAAGATATGGGTTACCGTGCCAAGCCACGGAAAATAAACCCAGCGGCCATACTGCCATAGCGGCTTTTGTTTCTCCAAGTTGCTGAAATATTCGGCAAACTTATCGGCGAAATTTGGAGCGTAAACCAACGTTGGATTTTTAACGGCAAAAAGCTCATGTAACTGCTCTTTATAATCGTCCACAACTTGGCGGATGTTATCGTTCGCTAATAGTTTTGAGATTATTTTTTTATCTTTTTGCTTACTGATATCAAAAATGAGCGGACGCGATTTCTCAATAATTTGCGATTTCCGCGCAAGTGCATGCGCCAGCATGTGATCAAATTTATTTTGTATCATAGATCTTGTCTATTTCTTTACCCACTTCTGCTTGATCCCTCTTTTAAAATGAAGCGGGTGCTCATAATCCCAGAGTATAATTCGGGGCCTCATTCGGTGCGGGACAGAACTGTAGTTGTTTCTGTACTCCGCGTTTCTTTCAAGCAGGCTTTCCACAACGATATCTTCCAGCACTTTTTTAATGCGGGTTGTGGGCTTATTCTTCGGCTTAAGTTCGAAATGGATCTCAAGAAATTCATTATTGTCCTTATCAAACTGGGTAAGCATCGTGAACTTGCCGGTAATCACGTCTTCCAGCTTCGGGTGATGGATCCCCTCTCGGATGTGTTCCGGATGTATGATGGCCCCATAAAGCTTTGTGGAAAAATCACTGCGTTCGTACACATAAACAAAAGGAAGTTCATAAATATTTTTCGCGATACCGGTTTGTTTGGCTTCTCTCCTTAGGTCAACGTGGTGCTTCTTAAGCTTCTGGGTAACTTCGCTAAAATCAAAAACGCCGCCATTGTCACCGATCGCATAGCGAACCAAGGGAATAGTATTATTACCGGTCAGCAATATCTCTCCCCGGGGAGCCTCAAAAGTAATGAAAAACGGGTTGTATTGCGCAAGAGTGGGGGTTTTTGAAATTGGAGAAAAAATTTCTTCAAAAAATTTTCTGTTATTCACAGCCAACCGCCGCAATAGTATAGAGACGGGCGTTTCCCAGGCCATCGCGCCAATGTCGGCGGTGCCATAGATATTCAGAGTGTCCAATTGCGGGTTTTTAATCCCCGTCTTATCGCTTAAATAATTACGGAACTTTTCCGTAAAAGCTTCAGCGGCAGTCATAATGCGAAGGTTTAGTTTCTTAAAATTGATCTTTTCCTGAGTTATCCCCTCATCAATAATGTCTTTTACAAAAGGCGGGTACCCAATCAAAATGGTTCGGTGATAATGGGGCGATAGTTGACGTAGCGCATGAAAAATCTCTGCCTTGTTAATTCCCGGAGTTATTATGGAAATCCCATGACCACCCCGCTGACTTGCGATCTCAAACGCTTTGTATGTGATAAGCCCCCCGATCCATGCACCCATACCGAGAGCCACAATAACCAATGTGGGATCTTTTTTTAGATACTCGCCATTTCTAAGAAATAATTCCGCAAGTATGGAATATTCCCAATCAAGCTCTTTGCCGCGCGGGAAATAGA
>CAZFEY010000033.1:0-7494 GCA_964518135.1 uncultured Candidatus Saccharibacteria bacterium | reverse complement strand
GATTATTGCAGATGAACAAGTAGTGGTATCCGCGGTCGTTGATCCGACCATTACTCTTACTATTACCGGAGACCCGGTTGCTCTTGGCACTCTTTCCACCGCTTCTATTTCTACGGACACATTGACTGCCCGAACCGAGACCAATGCCGTAAACGGTTACAGCGCAACGCTGATATCGGACGGAACTTTAAGAAATGGAGGTAATACCATTAACGCAGTCGCTGACGGCGCGGTAACGATCGGGTCAGAAGAGTATGGAGTAGCCACGCAAGATGACGAAGCAGGCCTGGATATCAGCTACGATGCTGGCTGCGACGGCAATCCTTCAACCGGCATCAGCGCTGTCACGGCCCAGACATTCGGAGGAGAGTCAACAGGGCCCGTTGATGAAACAGTTACTCTTTGCTTCGCGGCTTCTATTGATTCCCAGACACTCGCGGCTACTTACCAGCACACATTGACATTGATTTCAACTGGACTTTTCTAGATAGAATCTAGAATCTAGAATCTAGAATCTAGAAAATAGAAAGTAGAAGGATAGAAAATAGGATTTAGGATATAGGATTTAGGGTTAAATAATGAAACGCAATAGCGCTATTGTATTAGTTTTTTCACTGCTGATTATCTTGTTGCCGCAGATAACGGCGGCTTTGACATTGACTCCGCCGCTTTTAGAAATTGGAGTGGAGCCGGGCCGGGAAATTACTTCTAAAATCAAGGTTTTTAACGAATCGGATTCAACAATCTCTCTCTATCCGTCAACCGCCAACTTTACCGCCAAAGACGAGATCGGTACGCCCTATTTTTTGTTTGACGAGGAAGAAGGATTGGCCTCATGGATTGAAATAACGCCGGGCCCCATAGTTTTACTGCCTGGAGAAAGACAGGATGTTGTTTTTAACGTAAAAGTGCCGGAAGATGCCGACCCCGGTGGTCATTACGCCGGTATTTTTTTTGGTTCAGCTCCTCCTGTTATTGATTCAGAAGCCGGCCAGGTAACCGTTGTTTCGAAATTAGGAGTATTGCTTCTTTTTAGGGTGTCTGGAGATGTTACCGTTAGAAACGCAATCCAAGAATTTCATATTTTAAACGACCAGAAAATTTTTACCCGGTTGCCGATTAATTTTTGGTATCGGTTGAGAAACAGCGGTAATTTGCACATCAGACCCGAAGGAGAAATTGAAATTAAAAACATTTTTGGGTTAAAAACCACTAAAAGCCCCCAAAAAGAACTTACCCGTCAGGAGGAAGAGCAGTATAAATATAAATTCGTCAATGCCAATCCGATTGAGGGTGCGGTTTTGCCCGATAGCGTAAGGAAGTTTGAAACGGCCTGGAAGAAAAGCGAGCCGTACGATATTGAAAATAGGAATTTCTTTCAGAATTTTATAAGCCAAGCTGTTGCCGAATATAAAAACTTTGCTTTCGGTAGGTATACCGCATCGTTGAAAATTTCCAACGTGCCAGAATCTCTTACGGTGGAGAAAATCTCTTTTTGGGTTTTTCCGTGGCATTTCTTATTGTTGTTGGTGATTGTATTGATTATTGCAATTCTTATTTTGGTTTTAATAATTTCAAGATATAACAGATGGATTATTAAAAGAGCTTTCCGAGCAAACCATGACGAGTCTATTAATTCAATTCAGATTTCACCGAAGAATCTACCAGTAGAACAGAATCATCCAGCCTCAACTAGCCAAGACAATCAGAGGTTAGAAAATGATACTTAAGGTCAAAGTGGAGGATGAAAAAACCGCGCCCAAAAATTATCCTTATTGCGATTGTTCTCTTCGCGCTATTTAGCGCTTTGTTTTATTATTCACTCCCTGTTAATGCTGGTACTTTAACCAATATTAAAGACAGATTAAACCGGCAGATAGAGAATTTAACTTCGGGCGTTGTTCATACTTTTGTTTTTACTACGGAGCTTCCGGTTTCCGGAGGAGCAGGCAATAATCAAGTTAGGATAGATCTGCCCGTGGCAGATGACGGTCTTTGGTGTAATACGGTTGGAACCCTGACAGCTACCGGTTGCGCAGAAGATGGCGCTTTGCCCTTGCCCGGGACACTGTCGGCGTCTTGTGCCCAGAGCAACGATATAATTACCGTTACCGGAGTTGATAATCTTTTGGCTGCTATTGCATATTGCGTTCAAATTGACGATACTGGCACAGGAAGCTTGGGGACTCCGATAGCCTCTACCACAGGATTAATTACCGTAACAACTAATAATGGATTGGCTGATGTCGATTCTAAGTTATTTGCCGTGGATATCGTAACAGACGATCAGATAACGGTAATAGCCCAAGTTGGTGCGCCGGGTGGTGGTGGCGGCGGAGGAGGAGGCGGGGCATCGCCTACAGAAGTTATATTTACCGGAAAGTCATATGCCAATCGCCCAGTTACGTTGTTAAAAAACGCTCAAGTTGTAGCTTCTGCGATGGCTGATATTGATGGCGACTTTGAGATTAAGCTAAGAGATATCGCCGCTGGTCAATATATTTTTTCTGTTTATGCAGAGGATCTAGATGGCCGAAAATCTCCATTATTATCTTTTTCGGTAATAATATATCTAAACATTACGACCTATATCGGAGGTATTTATATCGGACCAACAATAGATACCAATAAAATCGAGGTTGCCCAAGACGGCACCATTGATGTGTTTGGCTATACGATTCCTGGTGCGGATGCAATGCTTTTTATAAATAGCGGCGGTAAACAATTTTCAACATATTTACCCGTAGATAATGCCGGGAGATATTATTACAGCCTTAATGCGTCTGGCTTGAGCCTAGGGGACGCAAGTCTATTTGTAAAAGCTTATTATCAGAATATGGAACTTGGCAGCATGAGCAGATTAATAAGTTTTATTGTGGGGGTTTTGGGGTCTGAAGATATTTTCAGGAGAAGACCTGCATGTCCCGAAATCGGCGATTTTAATAGTGACTGTCAAGTCAACTTAATCGATCTATCTATCCTGATTTATTGGCTGGATAGGTTTAATCCGCCAACAACAGTTGACCTGAATCTTGACAGGAGGGTTGATCTGACAGATTTTAGTATTTTGACTTATTATTGGACCGGGTAGTATCACACGAAGCCACGCGAATATAAACACGAACCAACGCGAAAAATCACGAACGCGAGAACGCATGGATGCTAAATTACAAGAAAAGATTTTATACAAAGATTTAAGCTATATAATACAGGGGTGCTGTTTTGATATTAGAAAAGAATATGGCCCAGGGCAGAAAGAAGTTATATATGTTAATTTATTGAGAGAATATTTAGAGAATAGAGGTATTGTGGTTGAGAAAGAAAAATCCATAAAAATCTATTCTTTAAAAAGCGGTAAGACTGTTGGCACATACAAGCCCGATTTATTAATTGATGATAAAATTATCATGGAGATTAAATCAAGTTTGATTTCTACCAAAAGAGACGAAAAACAGCTTTATTATTATCTTCGGAACAGCAAATACGATCTTGGCTATTTAGTTAATTTCAGCACACCGCTCCTTTTTATTAAGAGAATCGTTTATAGTAATTATAAAAAACCATTTTTAAAATTACTTTCGTGTATTTTCGTGTTATTTTTCGCGTGGTTTAGCGTGATTGATGCGGCTACGCTTTTCTTTAAGCCAAGCAGTCAAGAAATCAAAACCGGAGATTATTTTCAGGTGGATTTGTATTTGAATCCAAGCAACGAAGACATTAATGCTGTTGAAGGAAAGATCGTTATTCCAGAGAACTTACTCGCGGTTTCAGAAGTTCTCGAGGGTGATTCAATTGTAAGTTTGTGGATGAAAAGACCAACGCTTGAAGATGGGAAAATTGTTTTTAGCGGGGTGATTCCTGGTGGATTCAAAGGGGCAATCGATCCTTTCAAAGAAGGCTACCAACCAGGCAAAATTTTAAGCCTGATCTTAAAAACGAAAATCGATGGACAGGGATTTATTAGTATTGAAAGCGCGAAGACTCTTTTGGATGATGGACAGGGGACGGAAACTAAATTATCAATCATCAATTACCAATTTTCAATAAGTCAAGAAGCGCCAACTGTTACCGGGTTATTACCAATTAAAGATCCTGATCCGCCAGAGTTATTTGAACCAACGCTGGCAAGAAGTCCTGATATCTTTGATAATCAATGGTTTTTAGTCTTTGTAGCCCAAGATAAAGGATCAGGAATAGCTCGTTACGAACTGCAAGAAACGGAAAATAAGCAACCAGAAGACGCTTGGATAAAAGCAGAAAGCCCTTATTTATTAAAAGATCAGCAGCTGAATAGCTACGTATATGTAAAGGCGGTTGATAAAGCTGGTAATGAAAGGGTAGCTGTTGTGTTTCCTCAAGACAATCCGCGAGACGCGATTTTTAGATATGACAATTATTATTTTAGAGTTATACTATTATTAGGCGTTGCAGCAATTTTGTTATTGTTAATTTTTCTATGGAGAAAGGGTTTTGCAAAAAAAATAACATCAAGAAGTGGCAAATGAAAAAAGATTTATTGGGAATAGTTTTTTTTGTCATCATTTCCTTTTTTGGAATAACAACTTCAGCAAAAGCAGCTACGTTATCCGCTAGCCCATCTGCTGGTACTTTTGAAGTGGGTAGTACTTTTGACGTTTCCGTTTTTCTGAACACAGAGGGAGAAACAATTAATGCCATTGAAATTTCTTTATCTTTCCCTGTTGATAAACTTCAGTTGGTTTCGCCATCTGCCGGGCAATCAATTATCGATATTTGGACAGCTCCACCGGATTTTGATAATCAAACTGGCCGAATCAATTTCCAAGGAGGTATTCCCGGAGGCATCAAAGCGGACAAGGGATTGGTAACAAAGCTTACTTTTCGAGCAAGGGCGGTAGGAAATGCGACAATCCGTTTTCTTGATAGCTCGAAAACCCTATTACATGACGGAAAGGGAACGGATGTTTTGAGAAACACAGTTAATGGTATATATTCTTTGGTTTTGCCTCCGCCAGCTGGCCCTATTGTTTCGTCTAGCACCCATCCAGATCCATCGGTGTGGTATACTAGCCCGAATGTTATTTTAAGGTGGACACCAGAATTGGAGTCAGTAGATGGTTATAGTTACGTTTTAAACGGAGATCCCACCGATCATCCTGACGAGATTGCCGAGGGTAATAAAGATTCTGTTTTGTACAACAACGTGTCTGACGGAATACATGTTTTTCACATCAAGACATTAAAAGATGGTAAATGGGGAGGGCTTAGTCATTTCACGATACAAATAGATGCTACTCCGCCAGCAGAATTTCCCATCGAGATAATTCCGTCTGACAGAACCGTTCGTAAACAGCCAGTTGTCCAATTTGCCACAACAGATAATTATTCTGGGTTAGACCATTACGAATTAAAAGTTATTCCATTACAGGGCTCGATGGAGGTTGGGGCTACTAACCAGCCACTATTCATTGAAGTCCAAAGTCCATATGTGCTGTTCGAATTAGATCTTGGTACATACGATGTCATTGTTAGAGCCTATGATAAGGCTGGAAATTACAGGGAGAGCGTGCGACACCTTGCCATTGTTAATTCGATACTTAAAGTTATTAGCGGGAGAGGAATAGAGATTAAGAATATGTTTGTTATTCCTTGGATATGGTTCTGGATATTCGGTGTCGTATTGATTTTATTTCTGGGTTTTCTCGGCTGGCGGATTCGGAATTGGCATTATTCTATTCACGCAAGACAATCACAAAAAGAACTGCCTGAATATATCCAGAAGCAGTTGGAAGAGCTGCAAGGCTACAGAAAGAAGTATGGCGCTAAAATACCTCTAATTTTAATTTTATTCTTGACCGGCTTATCGCTTTTATCGAGCCATGCCGTTTTTGCTAGTCTTGAGCCGCCAATTATTACTACCGTATCAAAAAATATTTCCAACGAAGAAATTTTCTACATAGAAGGGAAAACCACAACGCCACAAACAGAGATGGTTCTTTATCTTCAAAATATTCAAACCGGAGAGACGAGGAATTATAATTTCTCGTCAGATAACAAGGGTGATTGGTTTTACCGTCACGATGGATTTCTGCTAGCCGGAAAATATATTCTTTGGGCTCAATCAAAAATCGGCGACGAATTAAGTCCGCCAACACCCCAATCGCAGATCGCTGTTTATCCGATAGCTCTTCAGTTTGGCGCATCCCGACTTAGCTACACAACAATCTATTTGATTTCAATAATCGTATTATTGGCCATTCTTGCTGGTTTGGCGTGGTATATTGCTTTACACAGTCGTCAGGGTCGTAAAAAACACGCCTTATTCATGAAAGAAGTACGAGAAGCCGAGGAGTCAGTAAGGCGTGGATTTGCTGTTTTGCGACGCGATATTCAGGCGGAACTGGCGCTTATCAATAAAGCCAAGCTAACCAAACAATTATCCGAAGAAGAAGACAAAGTCTCAAATCAATTACTAAAAGATCTTGGGGAAATAGAGCGCTATATCGGAAAAGAAGTTTGGGACGTAGAGAAAATAGATTATTCCGAATAGAATTATTTCTTCGGGCCCAATCAAAAACTCCGCCAATATAAGCGGAGTTTCTTGTTCTCAGGTTTATTTTAAGAATTACCCCTCTAAAATCTCAATGTAGGTTCTTTTTACTCCAAAGTTTTTTGCTTCCCGATTAGATGGAAGCCAAATGTCGATATGATAATCTCCCTTTTTGCTGTTCATCCTGTCTTTTACGACAAATACTTTGTCGCCATATATCTCCGGTATTCTTACTAAAGTGCCGAAAGGTAAGTAGTTATTAGCTATAATACCGTCTCTGACAAGAGAACCAGAAGCTGTTATAAAAGGATCGTTATCGGTCTCCCATGGCGTGCTAGAATAAGCGGTAACAACCACCTTTAACTGGCCCTTTGTGCCGTTTCCCGGCTTAATTGGGCTTGTGACTGGATTCAGGGCAATATCTTGCGAGAAGAGTAGCTTGCCATCTAATTCGGCCCTAATTTCTTCAATTGACGGGCGATTAGGAGCAGTATTGCTGCCATTGTCCTTAGAGAATCCAAATAACGGTAGAAATCCGATAGAAACAGTAATAACGGTCATTATAGAGACAATTTTGCCCCAAACGGGGTTTTTATAGTGTGTATCCATTCTTCATTGCTTCCGCTACCTCAGGACAAGTCACTGAATAGGCCTGGTTTTTACGTTTAAACCTTTATTTCCTAGTCAACTTGTGCTGAGAGCGACCGAAGCATTTTAAAATCTCGCGCAAGCGAGATTTCCTTATGTTAGCTTATTTTAGAAACCCTGTCAAGGGCTAGGATGGGTTTCCTGTCTATAATCGCGCCACACCTAGAAAGACTGATTTAGCTTAAGTCGGTTGCTAGATTGCCTTATTTATCCTTTTTATCATCTTATCTACGTCTTTTTTGGATAGCCCATGGATTTTCATAGCGTCTTCTATGGTATCAAAGGCACTAGCAAAACAACCAACGCAGTGTAAACCA
>CAZFEY010000032.1:0-7529 GCA_964518135.1 uncultured Candidatus Saccharibacteria bacterium | reverse complement strand
TATTTTGCGCCGACAGAAAGGGTGGTGGAAAGATTAAAGCTTTACGGTGTAAATCCCAACAACATCATCTTTTCTGGCTATCCGTTGCCGTTAGAAAATATTGGTGAAAATTCATCAATCCTTAAAGAAGATTTAAAGTACAGAATTTTTAATTTAGATCCTAAAAGAAAATACTTCACAAAGTATAGGAATTTGATAGAGGATAATTTGGATGGGTTACCCGACAATCCCAGCCATCCTTTAACTATAATGTTTTCGATTGGCGGAGCTGGGGCGCAAAAAGAGATTGGTTTAAATATCCTTCAGAATCTAGCTGGGAAAATTGCGTCAAGACAGATAAAAATAATTCTGTCCGTAGGTATCAGAAAAAAAGTTAAAAAATATTTCGAGAGAGAGATTAACCA
This sequence comes from uncultured Candidatus Saccharibacteria bacterium, assembly GCA_964518135.1. Taxonomy (GTDB): domain Bacteria; phylum Patescibacteriota; class Minisyncoccia; order Minisyncoccales; family 2-12-FULL-40-12; genus 2-12-FULL-40-12. The sequence continues at coordinate 7,125 of CAZFEY010000032.1, read as the reverse complement.
TAAATTTTCCTCATTGGCTTCTAATGATTATCTGGAAATTTTATACAAAGAAAATATTTTTGAATATTTTAAGGAATTTAATAAGAAGCTAAGAGAAACGGATGTTTTATGGACAAAACCATCAGAACTTTCTTTTTATTCTGCTTTGGGTGTTCCAATAATTATTAGTCCAACCATCGGTTCTCAAGAAGAATTTAATAAGAGATGGCTTTTAAAATCTGGATTTGGCTTGGCGCAAGAAAATCCAAAACATACCGATCAATGGCTTTTCGATTGGCTAGATGAGGGGTATTTAGCTGAAGCTGCAATGGAGGGATTTGTCGAGGGCGAAAGGCGGGGAGTTTTAAAAATTACGGAATCATTAATATCTAACGAAGAATATATTAAAAAATGAACTGGCTTTTATTCGCTTTTTTGGCGTATTTGTTCTTGGCTATAGCTTCGGTCTTTGACCGGTATTTATTGATTGGCCCAATAGCTAATCCTAGGGTTTATGCTATTTATCATGGCTTGTTGTGGCTTGGCGCAGGGGTAGTGTTGTTGCCGTTTATTTCTTTTGAATTGCCCTTGAAAGTTATACTTTTTGGGGTAGGAGCTGGGTTAGCCAGAATTTTCGCAATAATGTTTATGGCAAAAGGAATAGCAAGCCAAGAAGTTTCACGCGTGCTCCCAGTTATCGGAGCCTTAATACCGATCTTTTTATTCATACTCGTTCTGATATTTTTCCCCGGAAGCAGTAATGTGGATTTGTCTTACATTCTGGCTTTCGCTCTATTGATTGTAGGCTCTGTCTTAATCTCTGCCAGACATATCACCTCATTCTTCGTTTCGTTAAAGAATGCTCTTTACCCAGCAATTGCAGCTTTTTTATTCGCCGTAGGTTTTTTATTAACCAAAACACTATTTTTAGAGAGCGATTTTTTATCCGGGCTTTTTATCATTCTGCTTGGCGGAGGATTGGGCGCAGGCATATTACTTCTTAATCCAACAGCGATCAAAGAAATAATTTCTAATAAACGAAGCGTTGGTAAATCTATGTTGTTTTTTGTAGTAGGGGCTGGTTTCGGAGGCTTAGGGGTTTTGTCTCAATTCTACGCGGTATTCTTGGCAGAACCCGGCCAAATTCCTCTCATCAATGCCTTAGAGGGTGTAAGGGATATATTTTTGCTTGGCCTAATTTATTTTATATCTTTATGGAACCCCCAATTACTAAAAGAAGAAATGAAAGGGGCAGTTATTGGCCAGAAAGTATTTGCTATTTTGCTAATTTGGCTTGGCCTAATTTTACTACGCTAGTAGCAAGTTTACTTATTGCATTAATCATTAGGTCTTATGAGAATAAAACGGTTTTTTAAAATTTTTCTTACGACAATCATATTTATTACGTTAATATTGTTTTTGTATCTTTTTGTCGGCAAAGTAAGTCCGGCCAAGAAAATAACTTGGGGTGTAACATTTTCCCAGAAACATTCTCATGATTTAGGCTTGGATTGGAGGGAGAATTATCTGGCGATTCTAGATGATTTGGGGGTTAAAAATATCAGACTGATAGCTTATTGGGATTTGCTTGAGCCACAGAATGGGCAGTACAATTTTGAAGATTTGGATTGGCAGGTCAAGGAAGCTAGTTCAAGAGGAGTTAAGACGTCTTTGGTAATTGGTATTAAAGTGCCACGTTGGCCCGAGTGTCATGTTCCTGAATGGGCAAAAGGTTTCAATAAAGAACAACAACAGGAGGGGGTTCTGGCTTTGGATAAAGAGATTGTTTTGAGATACAAGGATTATCCCAATATCGATTACTGGCAAGTAGAGAATGAGCCATTTTTTCCCTTTGGCAATTGCCCTTGGTTTGACTTTGGTTTTATTAAGAAAGAAATAAGATATGTTAAATCTTTAGATCCGAGTCGTCAAATTTTGATTACAGAAAGTGGGGAGTGGTCACCGTGGGTTTTGGCGGGAGCTTTAGGGGACAAGGTTGGCACAACAATGTACCAAAAGATTTATTTCTCCCAATTAAAGCGATATGTGGATTATAAACTGCCACCAATTTTTTATTGGAGGAAAGCACAAGTTGTCAAAAAGTTATTCGGCAAAGAAGTTATTACCATTGAGCTGCAAGCAGAACCTTGGGGCCCAAAGCTGATTTACGATACTTCGTTGAAAGAACAGGCAAAAACAATGAACCTGCAACAGTTCAAGAAAAATATAGAATTTGCCAAAAATACAGGTTTGCGAGAATTTTCTTTATGGGGAGTAGAATGGTGGTACTGGATGAAAACAAAACACAGCAACCCCGATATTTGGGATGAGGCGAAGACTTTGTTCGTAGATCATTGATATAGTCAATCACTTTGCTATACTAAAATTAGTTTCATATAAGGAGGCAATATCAATGGCAATAGCAATCTTTGCTGGGCTAGTGATGATTGTCATTATTGTAGTCGTAGTAAAATACGCCAAGGGTGATGATCTCCGCATAGTTTGATATCACAGAGACACTGCAAAAGGAGTTGTCTTATGTTCAACGAGTAATAAGCGGCCAATATAATCTTGGTCGCTTTTTTATTTTGTATTCGTGCACAAATTTTATTAAAAGAAAAAAGCGGCTTTGTCTTTCGACGGGTGCCGCTTGAACCCTTTGTGATCAAGCTCGTTTTTTACGAGTTAAACATTTTCTGTTTCCAACTTTGCGGCACAGAATCCGCAATAGTCGAAATCGAGAGGAAGTCCTTCGACTCCACAGCTTGGACACTTATGAATGTAAGGTCCAAACAAATTCTCCATATCAGCGCCATCGGCCATCGCGCATCGGATTGAATCGTGGTCAACCGGTCGCTTCTGTGAGAATCCGACCATTCCGAAATACGATTCGACTCCGCCCATATTGCGAGTCAGGGTGTCTTTCGCAAGTCCCATGGTTGAGCCCCAAATTAAATTTGGCAAGAAGTTCAACTGCTCGCGCGTGGAGCGGATACCGCCCGGGAATTGATTGAGAGCGTCGTGCGCCCATTTGTCGACTGTCGCATCGAGCTGATCGTACGGAACAACCTCGTTCACGAGGCCCCATTCTTTCGCCTGCTGCGGTGGAATAGGTCGGTTAAAGAGAAGAATCTCTTTGGCGCGCCGGAGGCCGACCACGAGCGGAAGGTACTGTGTAGCGCCGCCGGCCGCAATGCTTCCGACCTGGGTACCGACCTGCTTGATGTAGCGAGTAGGGACCATCACACCTTTCTTTTCTACCCATTCCGCGTCGGCCATAATTGCGATGTCGCAACTAAGATTCCACTCGTTGCCCGCCACCCACGACGATGCCGTTTAGAGCGGCGATTGTGATCTTGCCGCAGTTGCGCAGGGCATCGTGAGCGCGAACGAAGAAGTTCATCCAGGCCCACATGTCTTGTGATTTACCTTGGACCATGTACTCGGCATATTCCTTCACGTCACCGCCGGTGCAGAATGCTTTGTCTCCTTCACCGCGAAGGATAATCACGCCGATTCGGTTATCGATTGTCGCGTCATCAAATGCTTCGGTCATCTCTTGGAGAGTCTCGAGATTGTAAGAGTTATATAGCTGTGGACGGTTGATTGTGACTCTCGCAATCCCGTCTCCTTTCTCGTATTTGATGAATTTGAAATCGAATTCGGACGGATCCTTTGGTTTGAACAGGGCTGGGGCCTTTCGTCTTGGAGTGGGAAACTTCATATCTTCTGACATTATGATCACCTCCTTTCGTATTTGGGTTGATCTTTTGATTTTGTCAGAATCTTGGTTGCGCCCTTAATAAAATCGCTAGTTACCAAATGTTCGATCGTCTCGTTGCCGGTCGATTCGAGCATGTTATCGAAATGAGGGAATAGGGCACGATTGATTGAGTAACGGGTTGCCTCCACGGCAAGTGGAGCATTTGCCGCGACTTTGTTTGCCCATTCCATCGCACGTGGCATCAGTTCGTCTTTCGGATAAAGTGCCTGAACAGCGCCAATTTTTAGCGCTTCATCTGCGTTGATTATCCGTCCGGTGAATAGTAGGTCGCGTGCGAATCCTGTGCCGATTCGTTTTGTTAATATTTCCGGTCCCATCCATCCAGCCATAACGCCGATAGTTGGTTCCGGAAAGCCGTACATCAGTCCGCCTTCGTCTTTGTTGCCAGATGCGCCATAAAGAACATCGCAAAGTGTGTAGAATTCCGCTCCGCCACCGAGACAGAAGCCATGCACAATGCCGATCGTCGGCACTCTTAGCTGAAACAATTTCTTTGCTACAGCCCGTCCGTCGGTTATGTGCTGTTCGGCTTCTACTCTGGAGATATTGGCGTAATCGTTACCCGATTTGGTAACCAGCTCAGATAGATCGGCACCGAAGCTCGCGTGCTTTCCTGTCGATCGTATAATTACGACCCGTATCGAGGTATTATCCTCGATCTCGTTGAGCTTCGCCAATAACTCTTCAACCATCGGATGCGTTAAGGGTATTGCCGACATCCGGTCTGTTCAGCGTTAATAGAGCAATATGCTCATTTTCCGCCGCTCTTTCGAGTAGAATCAGATCATTAGACATGGTTAGTCCTTCCTTTCCTTTTTTAAATTTGGAATGTGCTCGAACTTTATCATAAGTTCGATGCTGAACATTAACATAGAAGATTGATTCAGTCAATTTTCATCGAAACAAAAGAAACGATTAGGGCGAATTGAATATAAAAAATCTCCCTAAATATCAGAGAGATTTTATTTGGTTTTTATAATTGATGTGCTCATGGTGTCATTGGGATTTCATGAGAGCAAGGCGGGCAATGGCAGCTGTCGTTCCACAAAGACCAACAATAAACGCGACAAAGCCAAGAAAACCGTCAGTTCGATAATCCCACAAGACAACAATCCATGGTGGAGATGCCATCAGATAAAAACCAAACAGAAATACCAGAAGCCAGAGCAGCACCAGCACCATTTTTACTGTTGCTATTACTATTTTTTTTAACATCGGTTATGGGTCACCTCCTTTGATTTGGCGGCTGATATTAGTCATCGGCACCCGTTAGGTCATCATCTGGGTCATCATTGAATGGTGCGTAAGTCTGATAAAAATCATAAGACAGATAAGACATTCCTACCCCGGTGAAAACAAGAAGAATACTAAAAAGAAGTGATGGGATAGTAAATTCAGCATAGATAACCCAGCCCATGAGCCCAATACCACAAATGAGCGCCACTAAAGCAATAATTACCATCAGTGCAAACAAGGCACGGCTATGTATCGGCATCAATACACCTCCTTCTTTAATGATAGTGCGATCTTTGCGGTTTCAATGCCTAGGAACAAAAGTGCCACTCCCATAGACAGGATCGACCAGAACAATGGCCGTGGAAAATATTCACCTCTGGCGGTAACCAGCGTCTCGATAATCATCGCCGTACTAATACAGATGGTTGTATATGCAACAATGCAATACAGGCGTTGAAGTGTTGGCATAACAGCCTCCCTTTCTTTATTTAGTTTGGAATGTACTGTTTTTGATAGTAAATATTAACACAAGAAAATAACTCGGTCAATTTTCATTGAAATAAAAATATGTTTTGATTCCTTTTTTGCTTAAATTAACTTAATGTTGTAAAAGAAGAATATGGCAAAGGTAAAATCTAAAAGAGTATTGGTTGCAATGTCGGGAGGCGTAGACTCCTCCGTGGCAGCAGCTTTACTCAAAAAAGAAGGATACGAAGTCGAAGGCGCTTATATGAAGAACTTTTCGCCAGAGTCTTGGCAAGGGGTTATTTCTAAAGATTGTCCTTGGGAACAGGAAGTAAGAGATGTTGAAAAAGTTTGCCAAAAACTCGATATTCCATGGAGAAGTTTTAATTTTGAAGAAGAGTATCGGGACAAAGTGATTAATTATTTTTTTGATGAATACGCCTTAGGTAGAACGCCTAATCCCGATGTAATGTGCAATAAAGAAATAAAATTTGGTATCTTTTTGAAAAAAGCGAGAGAATTAGGGTTCGATTGTATTGCCACAGGACATTATGTCAGAAAGCGAGAAGTATTTGTGAATTCTGAAGAAACTCGTTATTCGTTAATGACAGCTATTGACGATAATAAAGATCAAAGTTATTTTCTTTGGGCGTTAACGCAAGAACAGTTAAAATATTGTTTGTTTCCGATAGGGAATTATAAAAAGCCACAAATTAGAGAATTGGCAAGACAATTCGGTTTGCCCAATAGCGAAAAAAAAGATTCTCAAGGGCTTTGTTTTGTGGGGCATATAAAGCTTAAAGATTTTTTAAACCAAAGATTGCCTCAAAAACAAGGAGCAGTTGCTTTATCTGACGGCAAGGTTGTTGGAGAGCACGATGGAATCTACCCTTATACTATTGGCCAAAGAAAAGGTATTGGGCTGCCCGGCGGTCCTTATTTTGTGCTAAAAAAAAATCCATTTAGTAAAACTCTTACCATCACAAATAACGAGAAAGATTTATACAAAAAAGATTTGGCGATAGAAAATGTTAATTGGATTAGCGGTAGACAGCCAGAGTCGTCATTAAAAGTAGGTGTCAAGATCAGGTATCGTGCAAAATCGGTTCCGGCTACTATCTATAAACTATCCACTAGCCGCTACAAACTTATTTTTAAAGAGCCACAAAGGGCGATCGCCTCTGGGCAGTCTGCGGTTTTGTACCTAGAACAAGAAATGTTAGGTGGGGGGATTATTCAATAATAATATTCAGTACAATCTAAAACCGAGCGTTAATGTGCGCTCGGTTTTTTTATTCAAGAATTACTTTTTTCCAGGAAAAGTTATTTAGTCAATTCTGCGTCGAATGCTGTTTGGAAAACGCTATATGGCTGCGCTCCGGAAATAGGAGTTTCATTCATTATAAAAAATGGAGTTCCTTGGCCGCCATTTTGCAAGGCCTCTGTTGCGGCGGTCTGTACTTTTGTCTGGTATTTACGTTCGTTGAAACACGAAGCTAAAGCATCAGCGTCTAATCCCAGCCCTTCTGCATATCCCCTGTGTGCTTCTACGGTATTCCATGTTCCACGATCGGTAGACTGTTTGTCAAACAAGAGATCGAAATATTCCCAATATTTTCCTTGTTCTCCTGCGCAATGAGCAGCTTCTGCCGCCATATCTC
>CAZFEY010000031.1:0-7586 GCA_964518135.1 uncultured Candidatus Saccharibacteria bacterium | reverse complement strand
GATTTACACCGTAAAGCTTTAATCTTTCCACCACCCTTTCTGTCGGCGCAAAATATCTAATTTTACTGTTTTTTGGAAATAATGGCGCCCAGGCCCTAGAAACATCGGCATCACAAACAACGCAAAAAATCGGGCCAGGATAATTAAATTCCTCTGCCATAAAAGCTGGTGTAAAAAAAGTTGCCACAAACGGCAAATCCCTGCCTAATTTCTCGTTTTCTTTTTTTAATTTTTCTATTAGGTCCTTTCCTAGGCCAGACCTTATGATACGCGCCGTCTGTTTTAATTGGAAACTTGGACGAGATAAATCTTTTTTAGGATAAAAACTAATAATTTCTTGAAATTTATCAAAAAGATTAAAAATTGGCTTTCCCAAAAAAGGCACTCTGTAAAAATTTGATATTGCCTCATAAGAGCTTCTAATACCGCTCCATATCTTTTTATCCCTGTTGGAAATTCCTTGATAATCGTTGGCATTTAGAATTTCCTGACGAAAAGTTAAATCGCGCAAAGGAAAAGCGGTTCTTTGGTGGCCGTATCCCATATTAACTGAAACCACCCAAGCCTGTTCTGCTCCCTGAAAGACATCTCGATTATTCATTGTTTTATTATATCAAAGTTACAAACCACTTATTAATAGTTGAGGAAATTTAACCTTTCCTTGCGTGAAAGATAGAAAACAAAAGCAGTTAAACACACATATGACAAAGCTAACCAAAACCAATGAATATTTTGTATTGTTAACGCAGCAAAAGAAAATTGAGAAAACCAACCAATTATACCAATAATATAGGTTAGACTAAGCCATACTGGCCAAGACAATAAAAACCCGGCCAAAGGAAAAATAATGCAAATAATTCCAAAAACAAAAATGAGAATTGTGATAGGGGCTAGAAAAGGAACAATTAAAATATTGGTGATTGGAGACAAGATTGGTAAATAACCAAAATTATAAATTAGAATAGGGGCAGTAAAAACTTGGGCAGAAAGCGTAGCCACAAGAGTAGTCCTTACCGGAAAGGCCTTGGGATTGGGAATCTTACTTAACAATCTGGAAAAAGTTGGTTGTAGGTATATTAATCCTACAATAGCCAAGAAAGAAAGCTGAAATCCAATGTCCAGCTTTAGAATAAATGGATTTTGATAAATCATAATAGCGGCCGCAAAAACAACCGCCCTGGAAGCTACTGATAACCTGCCAGAATACTGGGCGGCAATCAATATAAACCCCATAATACCGGCGCGCACAGCAGACGCAGGGGCGCCGATCATTAAAATATAAATAGAAAGGAGTAAGATCGAAACGAAAAATGCCTGTTGTCGCCACAAGCCCAATGAAAGAGCAAAAGACAATATTAAGAACGCGGTGATCGTAATATTCATTCCGGAAACCGCGGCAATATGGCGAGTTCCTGTTAAATTCAGCTTTTCTTTCCATTCTTGAGACAAATCTTGCTCATCACCAAAAACTAAGGCCTCTAAAATACCTTCTTGTGGTGGCGAAATAAAACTACGGGTGGCTTCTTTAAATTTATTTTTGAAAGAAAAAAGAAATTTTATTATTTTATTTCCAACATTATCGCCAATTGGCTCAATTTCTGGCCAATTCATTATTGAATAAATCCCATCTTTCTTAAGATAGTTCCTGTAATTAAAACTATCGAAGATTGGTGGTGTTTCTAAGTCGCCTTTAATTTTCAACCTATCTCCGTATTGAAAATTTGAATAGCGGTCAGTAGTGACCAATACTTTTCCCGTAATATCTTTGGCTGTCTTGCCGGAGACCAAATTCTCCACCGCAATGGTAAGCTTAATGCTTTTGTCCCTAATGTCTGGTTCAGTAACAATATAACCGGTTAAGGCAACTATTTTTCCATTATCATTAAGAAAAAGCAGCTCGCTATCTATGGCCTTATTTTCAGCTACCTGATACCGACCGAGACCAAAGACAAAAAACAAAAGACACAATCCTACCGCTACCGCTCTTTGATGTCGCCAAAAAACAAAAGTTGTTGCCATTCCAAAGAGAGCAACAATAATTTCAAAAGCCAAGGAGAAATTTAAAAATGGGCCCGAGAAAACGCCTATCACAAAAGCAAGACAGATGTATAACAAAATCTTTGACGCCGTCATTAAGATATTTTATAGATACGACTAAAAAAGAAAAAGGGGCTTAAAGCCCCATGGTCGACTGCAACATTTTTTATTTGAGCGGGTATGTCTCTCTAAGAAAACATCTTCTCCCTTCGCCATGATTCCATTTTTCTTCGGATGCTGGTTTTGGATATGACTCATTGGAGTATTCAGAAGATGCGGTATCGAAATTGGCACATAGTTCATACTGCTTATCGTTTATTATGCGGTATTCATAAGGAATACCCGTTGCCGGATCCTTTAAAGAGGGGATGTAATAATCTTCGAATAGTAATAAGTCTAAAGCTTCGGGAAGGCGCTTTTTGCGATCCTGATAAAAATTGACCGCAGATGAAATTGTCTGTAGATCAGAAATCCTCTGCTGATCAAATTTTATCTGACGTTGTTTTGCCGGACTGCCAATCAAAAATAAACCATAAATAACCGCCGCTATGATACTTATCACTACAAACCTTAAAAATATTTTTAAAGATATTGGCATAATTTTAAATTTTTCTTTCTAGTCTTTGGAGGTCCCACAAGTAATACCAAAAGATACTTCCAGCTATATATAAGATACTGCCGGCTTGCAAGATGAACCTTATTGTTAACTCCCCGCCAAGTAAGTTTTTTAACACCATGACCAGATCCACTATGATAACAACGGCAACAACAACTAAATTGATGTAACTTAACCATTTTTTTACTTTGGATTCCTGTTGTTCGGGATCGTGTATTTCGCCTGTCTTCAAATAGCGCATTATGGATAGATATAGTGGAAAAGTGATGATTACGGCCGCCAACGAAAATGGCAATCTCGAACTGTCATAATGCCATGGCTCAACGAGCGGATTTGGAAAAGCGCGGTCAATAAAATCAAACAAAAGCAAACCAAAATTAATGGCCGCGATATATAAAGCAACAAAAGAAACAAGATACAAGAAAGCCTCTCTCGCCGGTAAGTATGGCTTAGGCCTTGGTACGGCCAGCGGAAAATCAATATCGGCAAATAACGTCAATCCGTCTTTTATCTCTTGCTCTTTCCATCCGGCCTTCAAGAGAACATCACTGATTTTTCCCCTGGACAAGCCCCTACCAAGTGATTCTCTTATGAAATTTAATAATTCGTTATTCATACCGAAACAATAATTAAAACCCGGTAGCGATAACCGTTACCTTAATTTCTCCTTTTTTTAACTTATCATCATAAACAGCACCAAAAACAATTCTTGCATCGGGAGATATTTCTCCGGTAATTATTCTAGAAATTTCATCAATTTCCGCCAAGGACATATCTTTGCCTCCCGAAATATTAAACAAAACACCCTTAGCCCCTTTCGGAGAAACATCTAGCAAGGGAGAACGAATAGCAGATATTGCTGCTTTCTGGGCCCTATTTTCCCCCTTGGCATATCCTACGCCAAAAAGAGCAGAACCAGAATCTTTCATTATGGTTTTAACGTTGGCGAAGTCTACATTGATAATACCTGGTAACAAAATTAAATCAGAAATACCCTGCACGGCCTGTCTTAATATGTCGTCACAAACAGAAAAAGCGTTAACCACCGTAGTGTTCGGTTCAACAATTGATAACAATTTGTCGTTCTGAATAGCCAAAAGGGCATCCACCTTCTTTTTGAGTAAGCGGTGACTATTTTCTGCGATTCGAGTTCTTGAAACGCCCTCGAAAGAAAAAGGTTTAGTAACAACTCCCACCGTGAGAGCTCCTGCTTTCTTTGCGATTTCGGCCACAATAGGAGCCGCCCCAGACCCCGTACCGCCACCCAATCCACAGGCGACAAAAACCATATCAGAGCCCTTTAATAATTTTGATATCTCTTCTCTCTGTTCTTCGGCAGATTTTCTGCCAATTTCCGGATTCATACCGGCACCCAATCCTCTGGTTAAATTTCTACCTATTCTAATATGATAATCGGCGTTTGCCTTTTTAAGATCTTGGTTATCAGTATTAATCGCCACTAATTCCACTCCCCTGATCCTACTCTTTGCCATGCGAGAAACCGTATTACATCCTGATCCTCCAACACCAACAACTTTTATTCTAGTTACGTTTTTCATTTTTTGTTATGGAATAAAAACGTTAAATAGTTTCTTTGCTTTGTTAAATAAGTTATTATGCCCAGTTAAAGAAGAGATATTCTCCATATCAAACCCGTAAAGGGCCAAGCCGCAAGCAGTTACCAACGAAGGATCTTCTTGGGGCGGCAGGAAACCTTTTGGTAAACCAATACGACAAGGCACCTTTAACTCTCTTCTCGCTAGATCGATAATCTTTGGTAATTTTGCCCCACCGCCAGTTAAAACAATTCCAGCAGGTAATAATCCATGCCGCGAAACTTTTTTAAGCTCTTTGTTTGTTTGCTCAAAAATCTCTGAAACTCTCGCCTCGATGATATCCACCAAGTTCTTTTTAGATATCGGTTGTCCTTCCAATAATGACTCTTTTTTCGTTTTTTCTTTCTTTTTAGATCCTTTCCAAATACAAGAACCGTGCTCGATCTTGATTCTTTCAGCGGTATCAATATCAATCCTTAAAACAATAGCTATATCTTTTGTAATATTGAAGGAGCCTAAGGGTAAAACTGCCGCATGGACTAAGTTTTCTTCTTCAAATACGGCCAGTCCTGTAGTCGAAGAACCTATATCCAAAACGGCCACTCCCAACTCTCTCTCTCGTTGCGTTAATACTGCTCTGGCTGCCGCTATCGGACTTGCAACAATATTATCTGCCTGAAGGCCTGCTTCCGAAACTGCTTCTGTCAAATTTTTGACGTATGGCGTTAAACACCCCAATGCCAAAACATTTGCCTCTAATCTTACACCTTCCATACCAAGAGGATCTTTAATATCTTTTTCGCCGTCAACAATAAACTCTTTTGGGAAAATATCTAGAACTTCCTTATTTAAGGGTAATTGGAAAACCTCTGCAGCGTGCATTACTCTATTTATGTCTTCTTGAGAAATTTTTCTATCGGCCCGAGATACCGAAACTAATCCGTGCGAAGCCGTTAAAAATATGTGGCTGCCATTAATATTTACACTCACGCTCCTTATTTTTCTACTCAACTGCCCTTCGGATTGTTTCACACACGACATAATCGCCTCTGATACTTCTTGAATATTTATAACAACCCCTCGGCGCAAACCAGAACAAGATTCTTGGCAATGAGCAATAATCTGAAAATTATCATTCTCACCAGCTTGCTGGATAATTATCATTTTTACCCCATTACCGCCTATATCTAACCCGGCAAATATGCGCTTTTTGGCCATGTAATGTTGATTACGTTAGCTTATTTAAATAATAATTTTGTTTAATCTCCATTCTTTTAGCTTCTTTGATGGATTTTTCATGATCATACCCAACCAGGTGCAATATGCCATGAATCAGCACTAAAGATAAATTCTCCTTGAATGTAATTTTTAGCTTCTTTGCGTATTTTCTTATAATAAAAGGGCAAAGGGCTATTTCTCCGGCGTTATCGTAACGGAATGAGAGCACGTCAGTTGGCACGTCTTTTTTTCTGTATTTTCTGTTGATAGTCCTAATCTCTGATTGCTTTAATAAAACTATTGATATATCTAATTTTTCTTTCTCTCCCTGAAGCACTTTCTGTGCTACTTTCTCCAAAAATCTTTTGCTGAGCTGGCTATTTGCAACGTCCTTTATTTCTATCATGTTTCAGATACTACAGTTTTTTAAGAAAGTAGCTCTCTGACTACGCGACCGACTAAAGTACCGTCAGCCTGGCCTTTCAATTTCGGCATAAGCCCTGCCATGACTTTTCCAATATCTTTTTGGTTTTCAGCTCCCACTTTCGCAATAACTTCCTTTGCTATAGATTTTATCTCTTCTTTGCCTAGTTGGGCGGGTAGATATTTTTCTAATATCTCCAACTCTGATTTCTCTTTAGCAACCAAATCGTCTCTCTTTCCTTTTCCGAATTCCACGATAGACTCTCTCCTCTTTTTGGCTTCATAACCAACGACCTCTAATAGTTCTTCCTCTGATAGATGGCTTTTATCATCAAGATCTTTTCCATCAATACCTTCCCTGCCAAGTTTATATCTTTTTTCTTTCTCCTTATTTAAAACGGAAGCTAAAAGCTGACGCAATACCAAAGACTCCGTTTCTTTTCTTTCCTTTACGGCTTTGTTTAAATCCTCTTTGATTTGTTCAAAAAGACTCATTTTACCTTCTAGGTCGCGACTTAATTTTACCCATTTTCTTCAGCGTTTTGTACTGTTCTCTTTTTTCTTCTCGCCTCAAAGCGGCTTTTTTCTGCATAGTTCGGGATTTTGGCCTTTCTTTAAATCTGGATTTTTTAGCGCGTGTCAGAATTCCACTCTTTTGCACGCTACGGGTAAAACGGTAAAGAAGCGATTGAACCGTTTCTTTGTCTTTCTTTTTTACTTCTACCATTTTTAAATATTATTCATTGGAATTTCTCCTTTCCATCCGCCCAACAAGTGTAAATGGATATGCGGAATATGTCCGGTTTTCCCAATGTTAAAAATTAACTTACAAGCTTCAAAAATTTCTTTCTCTTTTGCGACCTTTTTAGCCGTTGCGATAATTCTTCCTATCAGCATTAAATCGTCATTACTAAATTCATCTTTCCATTCAATATGTCTTTTGGGAATGAAAATTAAATGCGTTAATGCTTCTGGTCTAATGTTGTTAAACCCTAAAACGTCTTGATTGTCGTAAACCAAACTGGACGGCAATTCGTTTTTAACAATCTTGCAAAAAATACATCCTTCCTCGCTCATATCAATTTCTTATTTGTGTCGTTTTAATTTCCTTTTAATTTCACTGACCACTTTCTCTATTTTTACATTATCTTGCTTGCCAGACTCCATGTCTTTTACTATCACCATTCCCTCAAGAGCTTCTTTCTGCCCTATAATCAAAACATATCTCGCCCCTAATTTATTGGCCTTGTTTAATTGGAATTTCAAGGAATCTCTGCCGAAAGATTCGGCTATTAAAATTCTTTCTTTTCGAAAATCTTCAAAAAGTTTTAAGCTTTTCCTTTTTGCTAACGACCCCAGCTGCGCCAAAAAAACGTGAGGATTTGGTTCTGCGGGGAATTTTACCGGAATCGCCTTCATTGCCTGAATTATTCTTTCAACGCCTAAAGCCCCACCGACAGCCGGCACATCCTTTTTGCCGATTAATTTCGCCAATGCGTCGTATCTACCTCCCCCTCCCAAAGCCAAGCTCTTTCTACTTTCGTCTCCTTGTTCTCCTTCTTGATCTTTGTTTTTTGTAATGGTTTCGGTAAAAATTTCGAATACTGTCTTTGTATAATAATCTAAGCCGCGCACCAAATAAGAATTCAGGCGGTAAGGCAAACCTACCTCCTCAAGAAGTTCTAAAACTTCCTTGAAATGACTATTACATTCATCGCATAAATGGTCTAAGATTT
>CAZFEY010000030.1:0-7978 GCA_964518135.1 uncultured Candidatus Saccharibacteria bacterium | reverse complement strand
CCTTTAATTTCGGACCGATGACTTTATTAACATTACTCACCGCTTTTAACACGCCTTTTCCTCTGTATCTTTCGCCGCCATCTCTTAATTCTATTGCTTCATTTTTACCAACAGAAGCTCCTGATGGAACTGACGAAACAAATACTCCAATATCGGTTATCAACTCCGCTTCAATAGTAGGATTTCCTCTTGAATCCAAAATCTCCCTGGCCTTTATGGATTTAATTTTGCTAGTCTTTACACCCATAAAAAATTAGCCTGGTTGATTTATAACGTTAGTAATCTCGTCAATGATATCAGTAGGATATAATGACTCCTTTAATTTTTCAGCCGCTACTTCTCCGGCTTTTCCATTGATGAATGCTGCCGCTTGACCAGCTACAAAAGCAGGAATATTTCGCGCCATTATCGCTCCAGCTATTCCAGCCAACGTATCTCCTGTACCTCCCTTTGACATATAAGGAGAACCTGTTCGGTTTATAGCGACTTCTTTGCCGTCAGAAACAATATCTTCAGGGCCTTTCCATAATATTGTTGTCTGTAATCTTTCTGCTTCTCTCTTCACTGTCTCTATTTTCTCCTCTTCTGGCGATTCGTAGATATCTTTACCGGTTAAAATAGAAAATTCTCTATTATGAGAAGTAAACAAAAATGGTTTTCCTCTAAAACATTCTGGCGCTTCTGCCACCGCACGAATAGCATCTGCGTCTATGACGGCTGGAATATTTATATTGGACAAATACTCTATAATTGTTTTCTGTGTCTCTTCTGTCCTACCTAGTCCTCCCCCAATCAAAACCGCTGTTTTGCCATGCGTCACAGCCTTTGCCGCTTCAGTCATTGAAAGCAAAGTTGCTAAATGTCCTTTTGTTAATAAATTACCTTCCAATGGATAGGCCGCCAAAAGGGGGCTAAAAGACGCAATAATATCCGCAGCTCTTTTGGGCGCAATAATCCTAACCACATCTACTCCCGCCCTATACGCTGATAAACCTGCGAAAGCAGGAGGACCAGAATAAAATTGAGAGCCACCAATTATCAATAATAAACCGTAGTGATACCTTCTAGCATCTCGCGGCCTTTCTTTATAAATTTCTTTTAATACGTCCTTTGTGATTTCTATGGCTTTTAGATTCATAGTATTTCTTTTACAAAATTTTTAAGAGATTCTCCGTATTGTGGATGTCTCAAAGAAAAATAGAAATTAGATTTCAACCAATCAAGTTTGCTCCCGCACTCAAGCCACTTTCCATCAAATTCATAACCATATATTATTTTATCGTCTTTTATCATTCTATCAAAGGCACCGGCCAATCTTACCTCGCCAGTTCTATCCGGTGTAATTTTCTTTAGGTGCGAAAAAACTTCTGGTGTTAGAATATACTTTCCGACAACAGCCAAATCAGACGGCTCTTCACCCATAGCCGGTTTCTCAATAATATTTTTAATCTTATAAAGACGATTGGCAATTTTCTCTATATCTACTACGCCATACGAACTCAATTTTTCTTTCGGCAATCTATACAAGGCCAGAACCGGCTTCTCTCCAGTTTTAAAAACGCTGAAGAGCTGGGCAAGACAAGGAATTTTCGCATCTACTATATCGTCTCCAAATAAAACGGCTACCGGCTCATCGCCAACAAATTTCGCAGCTTGCAAAACCGCGTCTCCATCTCCGAGTGGTTTTTTTTGGACAACATAAGAAAAGCTTAAATCTTGCATTGAATCCTGAAGCTGTCTTAGCGATTCAAGGGCGTCTGTTTTCTTCCTTTCCATTAACATCTTTTCGAGCTTGGGCATATTAGCAACCTTCTTCTTCCCGGATAGAACATTTAGATAATCAACAACTGCTTTTTTGTCCGAAGAAATAACGAAGATAATTTCTTGTATTCCAGAATCTTTTGCCTCTTCGATGATATATTGAATTGCCGGAAAATCCGCTAAAGGCCAAAGTTCTTTTGGTAAAACCGTAGAGAGCGGTAAAAACCTTGTTCCCATTCCGGCTATTGGCACTATCGCTTTTTTGACAATATTTTCCATAACCAATCTACTTTAATTTATTCGTTAGAATCAAGCTTGCTTTATTCGTTAGAATCAAGCTTGCTTATTCTTTGTTTTTTCTGCGCAAGAAAGCTGGCAATTCCCACCTGTTCTCCTGTGAAATAAGCTCTTTTTCTTCCTCTTCAATGCTTTTTTGTATATCTAAACCATTCCTTCTGACTTTTATTTCCACTTTTTCTTCTTTTGCGCTTTGTGGCGTATTAACAATTCCGTTCTGTTGAGTTATTCCTGAAAAAGGCGATGCGATCTTCTTGTCTATACTGCGAATGTTCTGTTTCTTTTTGGCGGGTTTTTTACTAACTACAACGTTGCGTTTTTGAGGCTTTGTAGTTTTTATTTTTTTAATTATCTTTTTGTTCTTTTTGGTTCTAGCTGGTTTATTATTTTGCTTGCTGTATTGTTCAGTAAGAATTCTTTGACCACACCCGGTAGCCAAGATAGTTACTCTTATCTTTCCATCTTTTTGATCTTTCTTCGCCGCACCGCCATGAGCATTACCATGGGCAATGCCCATGATAATTTTTGCCTGTCTATTCACAGCGTCTGAAACAATATTTGATATTTGCGACACTTCCGATAATTCTAAATCCCTACCATTGGCCATATTAAACAAAATACTTTTAGCGCCCTTGATTGTGTAAGGATATAAAGGTGAATGTAGAATCTGTTTTACTAATTCATCGTTGTTCTCGGTGTTTGAAACTTCTGCTGTATTTAGATAGGCCAATCTTCCCCTGCCATCAAAGACGGTTTTTAAATCCGCAAAATCGATATTAATTAATCCTGGGCTATAAATAGTTTCAAGTAAAGCTTCTAGGGAATCTGCCAAAAGCTTATTAATCGCCGAAAGGGCGCTCTTTAATGGAGTACTTTTATCAACGATCTGAAAAATTCTGTCGTTTGGAATTATAGAAATGGCGTTTAGATTGGGTTTCAATTTATCCAAAGCTTCTATCGCGAGTTGCATTTTTTTCTCTCCTTCAAACTTGAAAGGCAAAGTAAAAATACCATAGCTTATCCCCCCCAAACTTCTTGCTATTTTCGCAAAAACAGGTACTGCTCCAGAACCCGTTCCTCCTCCTAGACATGCAACGAAAATGCATAAATCTTGATCGTTTAAAAGTTTCTTTATTTTTTCTCTATCGTTTTGAGAGGCTAATTCTGCTATATCTCCTTTTGTGCCAGTGCCTAGTCCTCGGGTCAAGCTTTGTCCAAACTGAAATTTGCTCGCCTTTTTGTTTATCGACTTTAATGCTTGCGAATCAGTATTTGCGACAACAAAAGTCGCTTTCTGCACCTTGGAAGCCAATTCTGAAACTATAGAACCGCCACCTCCCCCAACACCAATGACTCTCACTCTCGTTTTTTTAATATCGCCCGTGATTTGTTTAGAAGAAGATTCTATCGAATTAACGATATGGTTATTTAAAGGCTTATTTTCTTTATGTGGACTTACAAGAATTTTTTTATTCTTTTTTTTACTCAACATTTTGCTTTTTCTTTCTGTCCGCACCTTTATTTTTCTCTTTTTTGTTGTTTTTAACATTGGGCACTAAAACATTAATTGGTTCGTATACCAAAGATAACCTAATACCAACGCCGCGAATATAATCATTGCAACAATAATTAATCTCAACATGAATTAATTTTAAAAAATCAAACTTGTTTATTTCGAAGAAACAAACTTGTTTATTTCGAAAAAACAAACTTGTTTATTCTGCACTATCAAAAATTTTATTATTTGAATTTCTCTTCACTAAAGCAACCGCTTCTTCTGGAGTATCTACGAGCTTGAAAATATCGAGCGCCTTTGGGCTAAGAGTTTTATTCTTTTCAACCAGACTACTTTTTATCCAATCGAATAATGGCCCCCAGTAATCCTTGCCTACCGCGACCACCAAGACGTTCTTTGGCAATCTCTTTGTCTGTATTAGGGTTACTATCTCAAAAAATTCATCTAAAGTGCCGAATCCCCCGGGAAAAAACACGTAACCGGAAGCAGAGAACGAAAGCATTACTTTTCTAACAAAAAAATAATAAAACCCTATCGATTTTTTAAGATAGGGGTTGGCTCTTTCTCCTCCAACAAAACGAATATTAATACCCACTGAATCGCCACCCGATTCGTAAGCCCCTCTGTTAGCTGCCTCCATAATTCCTGGCCCACCACCCGTAACAATCATATATCCCTCTTTGGACATCAATTCTCCGAATTTACGGGCATTCTGGTAATACGGGTTGTCTTCTTTTAGCATCGTCGAGCCGAACACAGTAACAGATTTTTTAAAATCGGCTACAAAATTAAACCCCTCAACGAATTCAGCCATAATACGGAAAATCCTCCATTGGAAAGTCTTTCTAAAATCCTCTTTCTCTCGTGGTAATTCGGCATCAGCCAGTCTAGATATATGTTTTTTCATATTAGATAGTTTATCAAAAATTTATTCTTGCCGCAATCTAATAACTATAGAGATAAATACTTCTTTCTTTTTGGTTCTGGAAATTTTTCGATAGCATATCTCAACATTGTCCTGGGCATAATCTTACAATAAAGCTTCAAAAAGTCTTCTTCTTCTTTAAGGTTTATTTTGCCAACTTCTCTTAGCGCCCAACCAACGGCTTTATGTATTAAATCGTGCCTGTCTCTCAAAAGAATTTTTGAAATTGCAATAGTGTCTTCTAGCTGATTATTTTCTATAAAAGAAAAAGTAGCAATGACGGCTACTCTCTTTTTCCAAACACTATTCGACTTAGCTAATTTATAAAGAATGCTTCTTGGTTTATCTAGTAGATATTTTCCGACTATCTTTGGCGCGGATGAATCGACTAAGTCCCAATTATTAATTTTTTTTATATTTTTAATATAGGCTTTATAAATTACGCTCCGTTTCGAATCGTCCCGAGAAAATTTGTCCACCATTAACAGCAAGGCCACTAACCTTTCTTCGTGGATTCTTGATTGTAACAACTCTAAAACATCTTTCAGCGCAATATCAGAATATTTTCTTACTATCTTTCTTGAGTCTGGAACTGTAACGCCTATGAAAATATCTCCTTCTCCGTACTCGCCAACCCCAGTCTTAAAAAAACCTTGCAATAATTTAGCTCTATTTGGATCGGCATAAGTTCTTAATTCTAGTTTCAAGTTTCTAAGGCTCATTTTGAGATCATTTTGTAGATAAGATTTTGTATTGTTTTTTCCCACTAGGCGTATCAATATCCACGACATCCCCTTTTTTCTTACCCAAAAGAGCGCTACCTAATGGAGATTTAAAAGATATTTTATTATTTAGAATATCCGCCTCTTCTGGCCCCACCAATAAAAATTCTTCTTTCCCATCTTTTGAGAATAAAATAACAGTTGCGCCAATCTCAATCTTACCATTTGATTTTCCGCTAATAATTTTGGCCTGCGAAATTATACTTCTCAATTCCCTAATCTTGCTTTCCAGTAACCCCTGTTCTTCTCTGGCAGCATCATAAGCTGCGTTTTCACTTAGATCTCCTTGCTCGATTGCGGCTTTCAATTTTTCGGAAACCTCTTTAGTCTTCTCTGTTTCAAGAACCCTTAATTCCTCTTTTAGATTTTCTAAGCCTTCTTTTGTTAAATATTCTGTCATATTCCAAATTGGGCAGAACGTATTTCCGTGGCAATTTCTTGTTGAATCTGCGCAAGGGCAGTATTTACGCAGTCTTTTACGGCTCTAGATTGCTGCTCTTGGTCGAGACTAGGATTCAAAATAATTTCTTCTATCTGCATTTTCCCGTTCATCACGACCCTTACGCCATTAACCTCGGCTTCTTTTCTGACTTTATCGATTACGTCTTTAATCTTTTTCATCTCCATTAATTGTTTAAATTGATCAAACATATATTTTTCTTTTCGTCTCGGGCGAGACAGTACAATGGTTATAATTAATATTCTATACTTACTTGGTCGCCAACTGCAAGACCTATTTCTTGTGATTTGCCAGCATTCAATTCCAAAACATACTTCGCATCAGCTTCTGGGTCAATCGACGGACAAGGAATGTTTTTGCATGGTTGAACATTTTTCTCTATAAATACAATCTTATTTTCGTTATTGATCCAAATCATGTCTAGTGGAATTAAAGTATTCTTCATCCAAAAAGAATAACGTCCTTCTTTTTCGTAGACAAACAACATTCCTTGATTCTGATCCAAAAACCCCCTAAGCATTAACCCTTGTTGCTTTTGCTTAGGGCTGATAGCTAACTCTACTTGAAAACAATTATTACCAAAACAAACCTTGCTCATTTTTCCGACATCATTATTGGAAACTGCAAAATCGTCTTTGTTAAATCTAAAAAGCACTATAGATATAGAAATAAATAATATTAATAATAGAACGGTTCGTCTTGTAATTTTTTTCATAATTTACCATCTTTGATTTTCTGCCTTATCCCCACCACAAAATCATTGAAAAAAAATAAATTATGAAAAGTTAAAAGCTTCAGTCCGGTAATCTCCTTGGCTTTTATCAAATGGCAAATATAATTCTTTCTGTAATTCTGACACACATAACATTCGCAATTTTTATCTAAAGGATTTTTATCTTTAATAAAGATAGGTTTTGACAAATCAATCTTCCGATGCTTCTTTTTGTTGATAAAAGCAATACCCCTCCTTGCGTAATGAGTTGGGACAGTACAATCGAACAAATCAATCCCCTGCTTAATAATATTTTCCATATCTTCCAGATAGCCAATACCAAGTAAATGTCTGGGTTTTTTATCGGGGAGCTCTTTAATTGTTTGACGTAACATTCCCGCCATATTCTTCTTGTTAGAGCCGAACTCACCGCCAATACCAAAACCATCAAAACATAAGGAAGCGATAAATTTTGCGCTCTCCACTCTTAGATCTTTATATCTTCCACCCTGAACAATGCCAAAAAGCGCTTGCTTCGTTTTCTTGCTTTTCAAACAAACTTTAGCCCAATCGTGTGTTTTTAAAAGAGAATGCTTGATGTACTTATAGTCGGCTGATGGCGGCGGACATTCATCAAAGGCAAAAATAATATCAGCGCCTAAATCCTCCTGAATTTTCATTGACTCTTTGGGTCCTATAAATAGTTTTTTGCCATCAACCGGAGAATTAAAATAAACTCCGTCGTTGGTTATTTTAACGAATGTCGGCTGATTGCCTACCTTAATCGTTGATTTTTTTCTTTGTAAATCATCTTTTAAAACCTTACTGATTCCTAGGTCTTTACCAAAACCCAGAGAAAATACCTGAAAACCGCCTGAATCTGTCATTAAGGGTTTTTGCCAATTCATAAACTTATGCAAGCCACCGGCATTTTTCACAATATTTTCTCCGGGTTTTAAATGCAAATGAAAGGTGTTAGCAACAAGAATTTGGCAACCGGCATCTACTGCTTCCGCGCTATCTAACGTTTTTACAACCGCTTGAGTCGCAACAGGAACTAAAGAAGGCGTTTCCACTACGCCATCTTTTGTTTTAAGTTGCCCTAGTCTAGCATTACTTTTTTTTGATTTTTTAAAAATTGAGAATTCCATCATTAATATCAAGCCCTGTCTTTACTGAAGAAAACCAGACACGCAATTATTAAATATGTTTACTTGAATATTATAGATATTAATCAAAGATTTATTTTCGTTAATCAAGTCATTGTATCGACCCACTAAAATATTATATTCACCTATCTTTTCTCCGTATTCCTCTCTGTCATAACCCTTCTTTCTCGCTTCTTTTATTTCTGATTCTAACGCCGATAACTCTTGTTTCAATAATGAAATCTGCGTTTCTTTTCCGTCAATACTAATTTTTAACCGTTGATCTATTGTCGGGCACGCGCCTGATGATAATCCAAAATGTTGAACCGCAAGCCAAACTTCTTTTCCTTCAAAAACTCCTTTTTTCACGGCAATCC
>CAZFEY010000029.1:0-9172 GCA_964518135.1 uncultured Candidatus Saccharibacteria bacterium | reverse complement strand
AGCTCTCTTTTGCTGGGAGTTTCGAGGTGAGTCATAACATAAATATCGGCGTCCAGTCTTTCGTCATGCATCTGTCGCGCAAAGAAATTATGTTTTGCTTCTCTTGCAATACCATCACTGCTTTCGTATTCCTCTTTGAATGGCAATGCGCCACCGCGACATTTAACATCAACTTTTATGCCGGAGGAAAGCAAAAGGTCATATCCAAGCGGATGATCTTCAGGGTTTATTTCTGGTATACCCAACTTGTTCCGTATAACTATCTCCGCAAGCGCACCGAATCCCTGTTCCTCTGAACTTCCTCGTTCTGCACCGGTCCGATTTTGATTTGCGGCAATATATTCAGCCGCTTTTTGTCGCAATCGAAAACCAAGCTCGTCGGTAAGTTTTACAATGATCGGCTTTGGGTGATGATATTTATACATAGGAAATTGTATACAATACTACCTTAAAACTTCTTACTTTGCCTCGGTTCAAGCTTGGACACTTAGCGAAGGCGACTCTATCCGAACTGATTTTGAATTCAAAAATCCAAGTAAGTCGGTCTCTCGATAAAAAATGTTCTTGGCGGAGAGGGTGGGATTCGAACCCACGGTCCGGTTTCCCAGACAACTTCTTAGCAGGAAGCTCGTTTCAGCCACTCACGCACCTCTCCCAATATCGATAGTACTTCAATCTTTGTATCTTTTCAAATGTTTTGGATTGTGAGAACCAATAACCCGAAAGTACTTAGACGTATCTTGCTGGGCATCAATCATCACGTCATAGTCATTATCCAAACGGCTTTTTATATCCAAGCTATTTAGTATACGGAAAACCGACAAACGAAGGGGTCCAGAACGACTAGTAAAGGATAATTTCTTATACGAATATATCTTGTGTTTCACCTTATATCTATGCGTAAAAATACATCCATCTGTATCAACAAGCCCACGAACACAAGCAATTGAATATTTTTTATTTTTCTTTATCCAGTCCGGAATATCAACTTGTTGCTTCACCTTATTTCCTTCCTTTAATCCAAGCTTCTTAAGTAATCGAATAAGTTCAATTCTTGAAATCACATAGTCAATAACCGAATTCTTTTTGTCTGAATGGATTCCTACCGGAACTCCGAATAATTCTTTCGCAAGGTTACAGATAAAATTACCATATTCTTTATCATCTATCATATGAAGAGTAATAACCATCTGATACCGACTGATACCACCATCTCCCAGTATAATTCCAACAAATTCTGCAAGATCTTCTGAGAAACTAGGCGTCTTGATTGGCTTAGAAGTTCCGACAACGGAATACTTTTTATATTTACCTTCTCGCTCCCACCATTCACGCCATTTCATTTTTCGATACTCCGGATCTCCGCCAACTCTCCCGTATTTTTGCATTATAGCCTCTCCCCCTTTTGATGCCCCTTTGACAACATACCAATAACGATCCTGTAGTTTTATATTGTGAGGGATGGAAAGTTTTATATGCCTACATAAAATTTTAAGAGATTTATAATCCATCGAAAACTTCTCGCGTCTCCAATCCCTTATAGTCCTAGCGGACAAACCACAAAGACTCATCGCTTTTTGCAGGGGGATTTTAACTAAAACCTTTTCTATGAATCTACCCTGTTTGCCATCCGGAAAAATCACTCTTTTATAATTAAACTTCTCTGCCATATCTCCATATTATCATACTTTTGCCTTATCGCCTATAGAAATTATTCAAAAATTATGATAATTTTTAATCATCGCCCTCGTAGTTTAATGGACATGTCCCCGTAGTTCAACGGACAGAATGTCAGGTTGCGGACCTGAAGATTGGAAGTTCGAATCTTCCCGGGGACACAAATAATGCGGGTTCCCTGTCTGCCGACAGGCAGGGATTCCTCTCGAGGGCACAAAAAAATTATGATGAACGAACCTCAAAAACCAAAAGAACAATTTATTATTGAACTAGACGAGCTTTTTAAAAAATATGAATTACGTCGCATGCGCGACAGCTTCTTTGAGCGAACAGCAATTCTTATTATTGCAGCTGCTGGCCTTATTGCAGCGCTCGCATGGGAAGATGCGCTAAAACAATTATTTAAAGATATTTTCGGCGAAATATCTACAACCACAGAGAAAATATTTTACTCGCTCGTCGTAACAGGTATCGCGGTCTTGATATCCTTATCCCTTGGTAAGGCAATAAAAAAACGTGTAACCAAAAACAATCTTGATTCGCGCAATTAAATCTTTTTTAAACAAGCTGCGTAATTAATCTCGTTTCTCAAAATTGACAAGTCTCAAATAATATCCAATAATCTTGGTACGTAGTTTGGTTCTGTCAAACTATTAAAACAGCTCATTTTCAACCTAATAACCATAAAGAAAGGAGTGAAATTTCATGTGTGGAATCATCGGATACACAGGTAAGCGCAATGCGCTTCCGATACTTCTCGACGGATTGTATCGTCTTGAATATCGCGGATATGATTCGGCCGGAATAGCCATTGCCAAAAATTCGGGCGAGATCGTGCGAGTTCGCGTAAAGGGAGAAGTTATAAACCTCCGAAGCGAAGTTACCAACCAAGATATCGACGGATTCGTCGGTATCGCTCACACTCGTTGGGCTACGCACGGAATACCATCGGTAAACAATGCTCATCCTCACACAGACTGCGGGCAGGAATTTTTCGTGGTTCACAACGGTATAATCGAAAACTACCTTCAGCTCCACGAGAAACTTAAGTCAGATGGACATATTTTTACATCTGACACCGACACTGAAATTCTCGCACATCTGATTGAGGAGAATTTCAAGGGAGATCTTTCTTTGGCGGTTCGGGATGCTATTAAGCAAGTAGAAGGGGCTTATGCTATTGCAGCAATAAGTAGTAAATCCCCCGGAGAACTTGTGGCGGCTCGGTTTGGCTCACCCCTTACGCTCGGCCTTGGCGATAACGAGCTGGTGGTGGCGTCTGATCTTACGGCAATAATACCAATTACGCGAGAAGTTCTGTATCTGCAGGACGGAGAGATGGTTACGATTCGCGATGGTCGCTATGACATAATGAATCTCGATAACAAAAAATGCCAACACACCACTACGACAATTGATTGGACAGCTGAATCCGCTGAAAAGCAGGGGTATCCGCACTTCATGCTTAAGGAAATTTTCGAACAGCCCGAAGCAATAACCAACAGCTTGCGGGGAAGATTGTTGTCCGAGCAAGGAACATCTAAACTTGGAGGGCTCGAAAGCGTAGAAGAGCAACTTCGGCAAATAGACCGAATCGTGATTATCGCGATGGGCACATCTCGCAACGCTGCTCTGGTCGGAGAATATATGCTCGAAGAATACGCCGGAATTCCCACAGAGATAGAATTCTCTTCGGAATTTTCCTACCGTCGTTCGTCTCTGACACCATCCACCGCCGTAATAGCGATTTCGCAGTCCGGTGAAACAGCGGATACGCGCATTGCTTTAGCTGAAGCAAAGCGCAAGGGCGCACTAACGCTGGGCATCGTGAATGTTGTAGGATCGCATATTGCACAAACAACCGATGCCGGAGTCTATAACCATATCGGACCGGAGAAAGCCGTAGCATCAACTAAGGCATTTGTTTCGCAAGTCGCCATACTAGCATTAATCTCTTTGTGTTTTGGTCGCACGCGCGAGCTAGACAGAACATCCGGCCAAGAGATAGTAAGAGGACTTCAATCTTTACCATCCTTAATCAAGCAGATTCTGGACAATGTAGAACAAATCAAGAATATGGCGGATAGCTATAAGCATTATGACCATTTCCTGTATTTAGGTAGGAAATACAACTACCCAATTGCTCTGGAAGGCGCACTTAAGTTAAAGGAAGTCGCTTACGTGCACGCCGAAGGATACAACGGTGGAGAAATGAAGCATGGACCCATCGCCCTCATCGACAAAGATTTTCCAACATGCATCGTGATACCGTCCGATAGCGTATACGATAAAAACTTGGGCCACATCAGGGAGATTCAAGCCCGTAGCGGAAGAGTCTTGGCAATTGCCACAGAGGGTAATACGGAAATAAAAAACATCGCAGAAGATGTGATTTATATCCCTAGAACCCTTGAAATGCTCACTCCAATCATTTCTGTGATTCCGTTACAGCTCCTGGCTTACTACATAGCAGTTGCTCGCGGCTACAACCCAGACAAGCCGAGAAATCTCGCGAAGTCTGTAACGGTTGAATAGCAAGATCTTTTGAAGTAAAAATGCCCTGCCTAGCAGGGTTTTTTCTTTTGTTATGGAAAAAATGATAGACTATTATTATTCAAAGATATGCATCTATACTCCTCGATTAGCGATATCCCCAAAATCGGACCGGTATTCCAAAAAAAACTGAATAAATTAGGGATAAAAACGGTCCGCGATTTACTCTACCATTTTCCTCACCGCTATGAGGATTTTTCTAATTTGGTTCCAATCAAAAAAGCTAAAATCGGAGAAACGGTTTGCGTCCAAGGAAAAATCCTTAGCATAGAAAATTCACGCAGCTGGAAAAGAAGAATGACTCTTACCCAAGCCATACTACAAGACGAAAGCGCGGCTATAAAAGTAATGTGGTTCGCCCAGCCATATGTTATTAACGCGCTAAAAGCAGGAGATACGGCATGTATGGTTGGAAGAATAACCACCGGCAAGGCGACAAAAAATTCGGTTGCCGAAACATATCTTGCCAATCCCGTATATGAAAAGCTCGGCGCCAACGAAGGATTTACCCATGTTGGTAGAATTGTGCCAATATATCCCGAAACCCAAGGACTATCCTCAAGATGGCTTCGCTACATTATAAAACCTTTATTATTCTCTCTTCAAAACGAAATCACAGAATCGCTTCCCGACGAAATACTCAAAAGAGAAAAGTTTTTGCCGATAAAAAGGGCTTTATGGCAAATGCATTTTCCAGACTCAATTGAAAATACTCAACTTGCCAGAAAACGTTTTGCCTTTGAAGAAATTTTTAATATTTCTCTGGTGGTTTTACGGGAAAAATTCAAGCTTAAAATGAGTCAAGCAATTCAGGTGCCAATAAATTTAAGTGTCACTAAGAGATTTGTTACGGCTTTGCCCTTTAAGCTGACTGACGGCCAACGAAAATCCTCGTGGCAAATCTTAAAAGATATGGAAAAACCAAGACCAATGAACCGATTACTAGAAGGAGACGTTGGCTCTGGAAAAACATTAGTGGCCATAATTGCAATTTTAAATGTTATAAAAGCGGGGTATCAAGTAGCTTTCATGGCGCCAACGGAAATATTGGCGAAACAGCATTTCCAAGAAGTAGCCCGCCTTTTGGCTAATTTCAAAATAGACGTTGGCCTGCTCACCGGAAAAGAAGATAGGTTTAGATCTTGGAAATTAAAAAATGAAACCATTGAAATCTCAAGAAAAAAATTACTAGAAAAAGCCGAGAAAGGAAATATTAACCTGCTTATTGGCACGCATGCTTTAATTTCTGCCGGAGGCAAGACCTCGCCCACGGGCGGGCGGGACAAAGTAAAATTTGATAATTTAGCTTTGGTGGTTTTGGACGAACAACACAGGTTCGGAGTAGAACAAAGGGCACGGCTCTGTAAAAACAAAGGAGCAAAAAATAATCCTATCCCCCATTTACTTTCAATGACAGCCACCCCCATTCCAAGAACTTTAGCATTAACAATTTACGGAGATCTGGATCTTTCTATAATTTCTGAACTGCCAAAAGGAAGAAAAAAAATATTAACAGATACAATCTCTCCGAAAGACAGAGATAAGGCTTACAAATTTATAAGAAAGGAGGTGAAAAAGGGCAGGCAAGTTTTTGTAATTTGCCCACGCATCGGTAAATCCGAAACCCTAAACTCTAAACCAGAAACAAATTCGAAATTTAAAATTCAAAATTCAAAATTGAACTGGTCAGAAACAAAAGCCGTCAAAGAAGAGTATGAAAAATTATCCAAAGAGATTTTCCCAGATTTAAAAATATCAATGCTGCACGGCAAAATGACTCCAAAAGAAAAAGAAAAAATTATGCGCGATTTTAAGAATAAAAAAGCGGATATTCTAGTATCCACATCTGTAATAGAAGTCGGCATTGATATTCCCAATGCGACAGTAATGGTGATTGAAGGCGCCGAACGGTTTGGACTTGCCCAATTGCATCAATTCAGGGGAAGAGTTGGCAGATCAAAGTATCAATCTTATTGTTTTTTATTTACGGAATCTCCATCTCAAAAAACCAGATTAAGATTAGAAGCCATAATGAATTCAGATGATGGTTTTAGCTTGTCAGAAAAAGATTTGGAAATAAGAGGCCCGGGGACAATAGAAGGCAAAAGGCAATGGGGAATTCCAGATTTAGCAATGGCCTCTTTGCAGGATTTAGAATTAGTTCAAAAAGCAAGACTTGCCGCCAAAGAAATTCTAGAACAAGGAATTGAATTAAAAAAATATCCTAATCTAAAATTGGCGGTTGATAAATTCAAAGAAAAAATTCATTTGGAATAAAAATTTGAAATAAAAAAACAACCCCTTCTCTTACGAAAAGGGGTTTATTCTCTTAATACTGCTTAGGATTTAATTATCCGCACCCGAAAGTCAAGATTCTTGCGATGATCATGGCTTTCGTCATCGTCCTCATCATCCGAATCGTCATCGGTGTCTTCGAGGTCGATACCTAACTGATCCAGATGTTCCTTGCGAAAGTTTTTCACTATCGTAAGGAGAAATCTCTTTTCGGGTCCGATCTTCTTCAGTTGGAGAACTGCGAATGGCTCGTCATCGTCGACAAGATCGATATGCTCAAGCACATTCTCAAAGTCATGGCCTGTATTGACTAGATTGTTCATCCTCCAGTCGGGACCATTATAATGGTCGAAGTACCCTCTACTTCTTGTGAAGTAAGGAAAGTCTCCCACTAGTGAGCGGCACAGGAACCAACACGGCTCCAAAACCTTGACCGTTCCTGGCGCATCCCCGAAGACTTCCTTATTGCCTACCCAAAGAATACTCGGATCATCAAGAATGGTGCGCTGGAATACAACCCATACCTCAATATCGACAAAAGATTTTGTGAAATCTTCCGCCAACCGGATGAAATTGTACTTATTTCCGGCGAATCTTCTCCATGACTGAAGCCAGTTTCCGTTTTTGTCTTTGACCTTGAACATCGAAGGTCCTCCTTTTTTGCGGCAACAACCGCAGGAAATTCCTAGTCAGCAGGCTAACCGTCACAGACGCTTGCCCTGGTACTAGTGCAAATATCGCTGACCCTTATTTGTATCCCGCATGTCCTTGCGGCAAAACAGTATATTTATATTAAGTGTACTATATTAAGTATAGCATACTACTAAAATCTTGTCAATAGCGCCCTACCTCACCTTTTCTGTCAGCCAAAAACCTAGATACTTACCCATCATTAGCCTAGTTTGGGCATCAAGAGCTGGCAAAGCCGAGAAAAAAATCATAATCAAAGGCAATAGCACCCATTCTATCGCAAAAAGCGCATATCTGAATTTCCCTTTTTCCAAGGGCATTGGCGGTAAAAGCAGAATACTAAAGTAAGCGGACGCCACAAGACCAACCATTGAAAAAGTTAATATTCGGCTTATTACTTTTGGCAAGCTATAAGAGATTAGATGCTGGGAAAATTCCGGACCGCCAAGAGCTATTGGCAACCAGCCCAAAAAGAAAATCATAATCGAAACCGTTGCCCACGACCAATGACCTTCAATCAAGTCAAATCCCTTCAAAAACCTTTTATAAAGAGATATTTTCTTGTTTCTTAGAAAACCAAGGAAAACATAAGCAATGTCGGCAGCGCCATACGCCCATCTCCTTTGTTGTTTGTAGATATTAATTAATGTTCTCAAAAAACTTTTAGAAACATTGGCATCCATAGAAACCGGATAGAAAATTGGGGTTACATCATAATTGCCGTCGTACTGTAAAAAGCATTGCCAGAATATCCTAGAATCGTCAGATATAACATTGCGCTGCTTGAAACCGACTTCCGCCAACGCTTTAAAAGGCATGGAATGGGATGAAAATGTTAAAAGTTTTTCCGGCCTTTCCTGGCACATCATTTGCCAGAAGGTAGAAGAAAAAGAAAAAATCCTCGAGAAAAATGGCGCCTGCCATATATTATTAATGTATAAAGGAATAGGCTGGAAACTTGTACGCAGAGGATTTTTCGAAGTTAAATAATAATAAGTTAGACAACTAAAATATTTAGGGAAAACACAGGTATCGATATCAAAAGAAGAAACAATAATATTCTCGTAGGAGATATTTAAAGGATCAATAACTAATTCTTTTACTTGTTTTGATGCCCAGGCATCGTTAGAAGCATGACCGGGAATATCACCCGGTAAATTACTCGGATGCCAAGTAATAAAGAGTTTAAAAAAATCATTCCCAAATTCTTTTTCTATATTTTCTACAACAGAAGCTAAGGTTGCTTTCTGGCTTTCTTCGGCAGACAAAACAACAATCAGTCTGTTCTTCGGATAATCGGTATTCTTTAAAGATAATAAAGCCTCCCTGGCGATTTCTAATGGTTCCTTACAAATAGGAAGAAGCACTAAATGATATATTTCTTTCCAATCAGAAATTGGGAGAGAAAAAGTCTTTGGGTTTTTATAATCCAGTTCTTTTATCCAGTCTGCCCTTTCGTTCATCCTCATTCTGTAATAAGTACTTCTTAAATGAAAAGAGAAATAAACCGTCCTGAAAAACCAATATATCGTAAAGAGAATAATAAATATCGCAACAAAAAAGGGTTTCAACCAAGAAAGCAAAAAAAGAATTATTAAAGTACCCCAAGAAAGTATCCCTGGTAAAAACTCAAGAAGCCGAAAAATAATCCTGTCTTTTGGGTCTTTTAAATCAGATGCCATTCCGGCCTTAAGGTAATTACTATTTAACATAAAAATAGAAGAATTGTGACCCCAAGGGGAATCGAACCCCTGTTGCCGGGATGAAAACCCGAAGTCCTGGGCCTCTAGACGATGGGGTCAATAAATACAGCTTAAACTCAAAATTTGAAAAAATCAAGACAGGCTGTAATATGAAATAATGAGAATTCTATCCATAGAAACCTCTTGCGACGATACATGCGTTGCCATTTTGGAAACGGAGAGGCAGAATCCGAAGGCCAACGGACCGCTTTTTA
>CAZFEY010000028.1:0-9292 GCA_964518135.1 uncultured Candidatus Saccharibacteria bacterium | reverse complement strand
TATTTTCTGAAGTTATTGGCCAAGAACACGTTGTGCAAACTCTGAAAAATGCCATTATTTCAGGGAGTATTTCTCATGCCTATATCTTTACCGGGCCCCGAGGTTCTGGAAAAACTACGCTGGCAAGATTATTAGCTAAAGCGGTAAATTGTCAGAATCGCGCCAGATCAACTAGTCAACCGGCCAACCAGAAAACCAGCTTTGAACCTTGTAATAAGTGTGATTCTTGCCTTGAAATCATGGAAAATAGGTCGATTGACTTGGTGGAAATTGACGCCGCTTCCCATAGAGGTATTGATGACATAAGAGAGTTGAGGGACGGGATCAAGTTTGCGCCAACAAAATCAAAATATAAAGTATATATTATTGATGAAAGCCATCAGATTACGAAGGAAGCCGCGAATGCTCTTTTGAAAACGTTGGAAGAACCGCCAGCTCATGCTATTTTTGTTCTGGCGACAACAGACATTCACAAAATGATTCCAACAATCATTTCTAGATGCCAAAGGTTCGATTTCAAAAAATTGAATCTAACAGAAATAATAAAGAGATTAAAGCTTATAGCCGACAGAGAAAAAATAAGGGTAAATGAATCAGCTTTAGAGCTTATAGCTATGAATGCCGGGGGATCAATGAGAGACGCAGAGAGCCTGTTAGATCAGGCATTGACTTTTGCTGGAGCTTCTGGCAAAAAAGGAGAGACGGGAGTAGATGATATAAAAGATCTTTTGGGTTTAATAGAAATAGGGTTGGTAAGTAAATTTTGCGACTTTTTAATAGAGAGAAAGGCTAAAGAGGCGATTGAGTTTTTAAACGATATTATGGATAGAGGAATGGATGTTCAAGAATTTGCCAAGGCAATTATAAATTATTTGAGACAAGCGCTTATCATAAAAGTTGCTGGCGATGACAAGATAGGTATAGATAATCCATTGGTTTCCGGTTTAACAAAAGAAGAATTAGAGAAAATGACGAGGCAGGCAAAAGGTTTCGAAGAAAAAGAATTAAGTCGCTGTTTGAGCTTGTTTTTGGAAGCTGAAAATAAAATGAAATTTTCACCGATACAGCAATTGCCTTTGGAGTTGGCAATAATAGAAGCAACAGGGCAATTAACAATTAATAACTAACGATTATTTTTTGCCGGGTCGTCTAACGGTAGGACACCTCCCTTTGGAGGAGGGTATTCTAGGTTCGAATCCTAGCCCGGCAGCACCAGTCAGCGCAGTATCGAGGTAGACCGAGACGGGTCAAAAATCGCCAATCAGGCGATTTTTTGGTATCATAGAACAATGATCTCATTGGTTTTTATTGATTGGACATTGGTTAATCTCCTTAGTATTTTCGGTCTGGCGTTGGGTTTATCCTGCAGCCTCTACCTATTTTATGAATGGTTAAAGCATGATAGAAAACAAGCCCATTTTCTTTTATGGTCTGTCGGCTTGTTGTTTTTCTATATCTTCCAGATTCCATTTATCCGGGTAAATCTGGGCAATAGCATCATTCTTCTTGATTGGATGAGCTTTTTTACCATTACAGTTTCTTTGGTATTTTTAGGTTGGGTATTGGTATATTGGGGCATTGTTAGTATAAAATCCTACCTGAAAGAACGGGAACCAACCGTGTTTCCTCTGCTTCTTCTGTTTTGGGTTATTGCGTCATTTATTTTCTATTACTTCAGATTCTCTCTAGTAGAATACGGAAAAACCCTATCAATTATAGGTTTTTTGATTTTCTTCATCCCAATACACGCTTTCATCTTATTTTCTTTGCTTAACTGGTTAAGAGTAGAATACCTACAAAAACCCATACGAGTAAAAATTGGTATTCTTGTTATTATTGTCGCAGTCATTATTTCCATTGCAAGATATCTAATCGTTCTTAGTAGCTTAATGCAGCTTCCCAGAATATTCTGGTTTCTTTCTGCAATGTCTTTTGATTTTATATCTATCTTAAGAAGTGTGGTTATCATACTGATGACTATCGGTTTTTTTCTGGTTCATAGACATTATGTCGTTAAACCCACCGCATAAACACATTCCTTCTGTTATTGAATAATGGTTCTAATATCGTTCAATACTCATAGAGCCAGGCAGCGCGCTATCGCGCAAGACCTAACAACTATTTTTGAAGCTATTTTCCGTAACGGGTCTAGGATGGCCTAAACCCGTCCGCACAGTGAACTCAGTGGTTAGTATGAGAAAAATTTAATATAAAAAGAGCGGGTATATATTTATACACCCGCATTTGAGTTGTCCTCAAAAATTCCTGATTGGATTACGATGGCATAATACTCAAGATAGTTCAATCTATAGATATCTTGGGAATCTAACCGTAAATAGTTGGTCAGGTCATGCAATTCAATAGGTCGAGGCGATGAATTGGCAGTACCAGACAAGTTGCTGATGTCTGAAAAAATATAGAACCAATCCTCATCGCTGACAGAAGAAAGATCAACACTACTGACGACAATACCGTCTACTTGCAGAACACTGATTTCGGCGATTGATTGTTTTAGAGCCACTACACCTGCCTCAATGTCCAATTGTGGATTAGTTATCAAAAGCCAGTTGATTTCACGGTCAGATAACTTGGACATATCTATGCCCAACCTTTCCCATAGACCGTCAGCCCGAATGTTCTTCTCTTCCTCAAAGCCATGAATTGGGCTGGCTTTGACTTGCATATTTCCCATAGTGGTTGACCCACCCATAACAATTCCCCCGAGAAAATCTGCCGCCCTGTCTTGGAGTCGAATGTGAGTTGGCAATATACGCAGAAACCATCTGCCAATCTCTGACCTGTAGAGAGAGGAGCTGTCATACATATTTCTTTGCTCAGGAAATACTCTCCAGTGCCATAACAGATGAGCTAACCCACTATGAAAATCATAGGTAGGATATTTCTCTCTCAACATCCTATTCACTAAGACAAAAGTAGCAACGGCTTCCGGTGAAACACCGTTAGCCTCACAACTCTCAATGATGTAGGGGCGTAATGGCAACAATATCTGTCGTGCTTCTTTGACCGCTTCGGCATTTTGTATGGGTATATTGCCCACGGAAGCGTCTAACGCTTCGGGGCTACCAACTTGCCAATGCCCATATTGCCAATCATTGAAGCTCCCGTCTCGTGAAAATACATAGAGAGCGGAAACTCCAGTAATGTTCAGGATAAATATCCCCGAAATAGCCCAAAGAGCTATACGGTTTAATATCCTGCGGACGTTAGTGTCCTTGAGATGTTGAATATCTGTGCGGACGATGAACCTGCTTAAAACAGATGTAATTACAATCAGATAAGCAGGACTTAGGAGCGCTAAGAATTCTTTTAATTGCGGTATGTCTGTGTGCAACAAAAGAACCAGAGCCGTTGTGATAGACACAGCTATAGCTATGCCGATTTTCAGGATTGACATATCTGTCAGACCTCCTATTTGGTAATGTTCTAAGGATAATGAATGATAAAATAAAAGACTACTTATGTCAATCTGTAACAGCTAAGCTTCTTCTATTATGTTAAATTATAAATTCATGGTCTCTTCATTAAAATAACCGTCATTTACAGAAGGTCTTAAACCGCTGATACTCATGTTAAAATGGCATACCGGCTGAGTGCCGTATCCAGAAACAAAACCGCTTTCATCGGCGGTTTTGTTTTTACTAATCAGCTATGAATATCACTTTGTCTCTTAAGAGCATTTTGTTTTTTATACATCCCAGTAATTCCCGTTTTTCTTCAAAAGTTCCTTCGGTAAGTATATAAGTCAGATATTTTTTTTGATCAAAGTTTTCTTCAAAGGATTTTATTTGATTACCGAAGAACGCCTTTTGGAACCTTTCCACTCGCTTGTATTCTTCTGCAAATTTTTTGCGTACCATGCCTTCATCGGTTTCTATTTTTCCCATCAGCAGAATCAACTGCTTGATGAGTTCTTCTTCTCTTATATATCCGCCCTTGCAGAAGCGGTCTCTTGATCTGTTGCATCCGTAATATACGTATCTTGCGGTCGTGCAGGTGCTTTTTATCACTTTGAATTTTTCTTCGGCACAAACACCCGAGCCGCAGATGCCGCAAGTTACGAGTTTCGTGAATGCGAATTCTTTGCTTTCACCGCGGACGATTCTGTCTCGTTTCAAATGTTCTTTTACTTTTTCAAATAATTCTCTCGTAATAATCGGCTGATGTTTTCCGGTATAAAAGTTTCCACTTCCAACCGGATATTCGAAAACGCCGTAATAGAAAGGGGATTGGAGTATTTTATAAATATTGCTCAGAGAGAGATGTTTATTGCTTGTGGCCGTTCGGAAGTTCATTTCAAATTTAAGCCATTGCCATATTTTTCGTCCGCTCCATTTTTCGTAGGCCATTTTTTCGAACATCCGTCTCACGACCGGCGCCCTTTCGGTGTCCACGATAACATATCCTTTGCGGTCAATCCGTTTCTCATTGAAATATCCGGTAGGAGCTACGCTTGGCCACAGTCCCATTTCACATCGCATCCTTAGTCCTCGTTTTACATTTACACTTTTATTATCATTTTCCAATTTCGCCTGACTGCATAAAATCATCAGTAAAAACTTTTCGTTAGGGGAGTTGGTAAACCGTTGTCCGTAAGTCCTGATTTCTATAAGAATTTTTTGGTCTATTAAATCTACCAGCGATCCAAGATCTCCGGCGTTTCTTGATAATCGGTCTGGCGCCCAAGTCAAAATGCCGTTGTATCGTCCAGTTCGTATGTCTTTAATGATTTCACTGAATATTGGTCGTTGATCCGAATCTTTGGCCGAATGAGATTCTCGTCTTATGTCGATAATCTCTAGACTTTCCCTTTCGGCGATTTGCAGCATCTCTTTAACCTGAGAATCTATCGAAAGGGCCTGTTTTTCGTCAGATTCGGTCGATTTGCGGGCGTAAAGCACGTATTTGACCTTTTCTGGGACTTGGATGTTCGTTTGGACTGCTGCAGTTCCTACCAGCCCTATGGGTTGTGTATTCATAGTAAGGCAAGGATGTCGGAACCATGAAGGTAAGTCAAGGCATGTCTCAAATCTCGAGCTTGTAAGATAAGCCAGAACAGCTATTGACAAATCTTCTAAGGTATGCTAATATTAATATATTAGCTCTTTAAAATAAGAAATTTGTAAGAACAATTAGCCATAGCTATAAGATTTTGATAAAAACGAAGTTTTATAGCTATGGCTAACTAGAGTAGCCCGCTAGCTTAAGGAGCTGTCATTATGACGGAACAGAATGCTGTCTTGGACGGCAAGATGGACAATGAGAGACTCGGTGGCCTTCAACGCCGCTACAACGAGATCACTCGCAGGGTGAACGAGAAAACTCTCGATTACGACGAGGTGATGGGTAGGCTTCAACTGATTGTTGAGGATAATCCTGTCGTCGTTTCGACCGAGCCTACAGAGAAGTTTGGTCTGTTCAAGGAACTTGGTATCATCGTGGTCCCTGACGACTACGACCCCAACACTCAGCTCGCGTCGTTCAAGAGAAAGAACCATAAAAAGTTCTATCACTACAACGACGACATCTCTGACCAGAATTTCCCAAATCCGAGTCGGAAGCTGGAACCCGGGAAAAAATACCGCGTTCGCGCGTACAAACAGATCGTACCAGGCGCGACCACCTCAGAGGAGCGCATGGCGTTTCTCGCAACCCAAGGAGCGGTCTATACTGGTGCTCAGGGAGTATCCTTGGTCTTTGACCAGAAGAGGGATCAGTTACCGAAAGGTTACTGGTACAGTTCCTTCGATGAGAAGGAACGGCTCTTCAAAGATGCCGACGGTCGCCACGGGGTGCCGATCATCTACGTCCACCACGATGGTGACTTCAACTTCGACCTCGGCTACTTCGGGTACACGTGGGATGAGTACCGTATCATTCTCTGTTTCAGCGACTTCGAAGAGTCCTTGGAAGCTTAGGCACTCAAATTGTTCCTCAATTTCTTTGACTCTTGAAGCCCTTGTCGCAAGACGAGGGCTGTTATTTTTGCATAAATTTTCTACAATAAATCTGGATAATAGATTGTGCATGCGGCCATGGCTTCATGCCATCGAATTCTCGTATAAGGAAGGGGTGAGTTATTCATCGGGTACGCCTTATGAATGAGAGCCGCCTTTTATGAAAAAATCAAATAAGTCGGTGCGACGCGTTAGCGAGCGAGAGTTTAAACTCGGGGCTCGGAATAAAATACAAAGAATGGCCGGTGCTGTTCTTGGTGGTTTAGGTGGCGTGTCGTACATTGAATAGAGTGCGCCGACGGTAACCACAGGGTGCCGAACATCAACGTCAACAACGATGGTGACTTCAACTTCAACCTCGGCAACTTCGAGAACACGTGGAATGAGAACAATATCATTCTCTGTTTCAGCGACTCAAATGATTTCTCTCCGTTTTTAGCGGGGAGTTTTGTTTTCGAGATTTTTCTTCCAGCCGCCAAGCATGCGGCCTATTTCGTCGAGTAAAAGAATAAGCGCGCCGTAAATCTTATTATTTATGATTTTGTTTTCCCACGCTATTTGCAGAAGAAATTTAAGCAAATCTGATTTTGCTATTGCTTGAGATATAATAGATATCTTCTCAAATTTGTCATAGGCGAAACATCCTTTGAATATAAGTTCTAGTAGCGAGAGAAATGTATCGTCAATCTTTGCGCCGATCGTATAGCGATCAACGCGGTTGAGATTTACAATATAGTTATGCCATAATCGATAAACTTCTTTTGTCTGGACGAGAACGAGTGGGATTGTCGGGGATACTATTTGTTCATGTGTATTCATAGATATAATAATATTATTTCTATTGAGAATCTCCTTTTGACTTGGGAGAAGTTTTTGCGCGGCAAGAAGAGGAAGAAAGATGTTGTGCAATTCCAAGCCGAACTTGCTAAAAATATCGTTAATCTTTATTTAGACCTTAAGAATAAAACATATGTTCATGGTTCGTACTCTGTGTTTAATATTTCAGATCCTAAGTCGCGCATAATTCATAAAGCAACCGTACGTGATAGGGTTTTGCATCACCTTATATACAAAGAATTGTATTGGTATTTTCACGACAGATTTATTCATGATTCTTATTCTTGTCGCGTAGGTAAAGGCACTCATCGAGCCATGAATCGTTTCAGGAGTTTTGCTCGTAAGGCGTCAAAAAATCACACGAAAACCTGTTTTGTTCTTAAGTGTGACATTAAAAAATTCTTTGCCAATATAGACCATGATATCTTAATGAAAATCCTTGGGAGATATATAACTGACACTAATATCATTTGGCTGGTTAACCAAGTGGTCTCGAGTTTTAATACAACTGTCCCTCGTATCGGCCTACCTCTTGGCAACCTCACTTCGCAACTCTTGGCAAATGTTTATATGCACGAATTTGATATGTATATCAAACAAGAACTTAGAATTAAATATTATATCCGTTACGCTGATGATTTTGTGATTATGTCGCAAGGCAAGGATTGGCTTAAAAGCATCCTTCCTAAAATCAAAGAATTTTTATTCAATAATTTACGGCTTCAATTGCATCCGGATAAAATATCGATAGAAACCCTTGCTTCAGGTATAGATTTTCTGGGTTGGGTTCATTTTCCTGAATACAGAACATTAAGAACCAACACAAAAAGGAGAATGTTGGAAAGGATTAAGAAAGTGAGCGGCAAGAGGGAAACAATTGTATCTTACCTTGGCTTAATGAGTCATGGAAATACAATAGAGTTGCAGAAAGAAGCAGAGAATTTATTTTCATCCCATTCTTTTTGAATTCATTTAGTCATTATTGGTAGTAATCTATGGAAGGTTTTCGCAAGCACTCCCGTCTTTGTCGGCATCTAATTTGTGGATATCATTATTTACCCCTCCGCAAGTCTCAAAAACATTTTGAGCTTCTGTGTGGGTTGTAAAGTCGGTACAATTATATGCATTGCTAGAGCATATAATTGTTGAACTATTTTGAGCGGGTGGGGGAGTAGTTGTTTGTGATGTGGGAGGCGATGTTTCCTGTTGTGTGGAAGTAGGAGCGGTTTGGCATTTGCTCCATAACCCTCTGTTATTTTCCCTTGCTTCCTTTTGTGCCTGAACGAATTGTTCTGAATATTTAACGTCTGGTGGATAGGTATATGCCGTAGCATATCCATTTCTTACGAGATAGTCATTTACGAATATATCATCTATCCAAACGTATCTTAAAAGCCTTCCGTATCTATCTGTTTCAGAAACATCTTTTTCTATTTTTATTCTTTTTCCCTGAACTAACTCTTTGTTTTTATTGGATGATTCTAACCCAAAACATCCTACCGGTTGTGACGGATGAACTGTTTCTGGAGTATCAATGCCAATATATCTGATGGTTTGGCCGCCTTCAATTTTGATAGTATCTCCGTCAACTACTTCTGTTACTAGATATGTTTTTTCTTCGCTAGGCGGTTGCGCTTGTGGTACTTGTTCTTCTTCGTTCGATTGAGATTTTACTTCGATAGGTTCTTCGTTTTGAGAAGGCGTTGTTACCTGAGGAGTGATTCCAGTGTCTTGGTTTGAATTTCCAATCCCAATCAGTACAAGAATAAAGAATATAGAAACTATCCAATATACTACCTTGTATTTTTTCTTTTTATTAATTTCTTGTTCTGGTTTTATTTCGGTCATATTTTTATATTTTGTTTATATCAAGTATTCTTTCGACCTTTCCCGTCGGCGTACCCATACAAAAAGCCCACCACGGGTAGTGGCCGAAGCCACTCATACCGGTTTCCCGATATGGCGTATGAAGCGACCCCATGATGGGTTCTTTATGCTTCATACGGCTTTTTGCCATGTTTCGTAATACGAAGTTTAGGCGGATATTAAATTGTTAATTTATTATAACTATTCCTCTTGATTTTTCCAAGAAATAGATATTGACCTTTCAGTAACAAAGATGCCGCAAATCAAAGGGTTAGTCCAGACCCCTAATTATTACCATTTGATAACCTAAACTACCGTCAACTCATTTTAGGATAAAGGTCTCCAGCCGTCCCCATCTTCTCCATTCTCTCCCAATGATAATCCTCTTCTTCGTGGTCTTGGTGCTTCAAAGAATTCGATGTGTAATGATGGCATGTTGGCATGCGCGATAAACTGGTTGGCGGCGATTGCATATGCGTCTGCAAGATCGTCGTATTTTTCCGTACCAAATCCTGTAAGCTGAGAGATGAGTTCTTCGGCGCCTTTATTGGGGAACAGAATAAGCCCTTCTTTTATGGCTGCGGTGGTAAGTATGATTCTTTCGTGTTTTTCTC
>CAZFEY010000027.1:0-9874 GCA_964518135.1 uncultured Candidatus Saccharibacteria bacterium | reverse complement strand
AAAAGCACCGCGACCAATGCCAGGTCGGCGGTTTTGTAATAATTGTTTTCCATATTGTGGCATTTTCATCGTCATTAATTTTTTCCTCTCACACGTATTAATTATTGCAATCGGGGCGCTATGCCTTAAATAGTCCGCGAAGAAATTTTTGCAAACAAAAAACGCCTGTTCTGCAGGTGCATCACCAAAGTTATTAACACTACTTGAGGAATACGAGCGTCACCGCAAGAAAATTCTGTACTTCGGATTGATCCGGTAACCGTCGGTTCGACGGCCCTCGATGAGTCTTGTGATTTTCAAATCATTCTTTGCCTTGGCATTAATTTTCATAATGGCCGAACGGACAGAGTAATCACTCCCGGCGTTCGTAGCCATACGGATATCCGGTGTCGGCTGATAAGTTTTGCCGATCAGATATTTTACGATCCGATGACGCAGATCCTCTTTGCCCATTGGATAACAGTATTTGTTTTTGGGATCGCGGTATAAATCAGCCTCGGCCGATAAATGAAGAATAGTCTGTTTTAATTCCGGCTTGGTTTTTCCTTGGGCAAAATATTCGGCAAAAGCGACAGCCGCTTCCCGGGCGAATGTTTTTATAAAATGCTGGTCATATTCGGTCAGACCCTCAAACTTGCTCATCCGGCGTTCCAATAGGGACCTGATACTTTTCACTTCGAGCTTGGTTTCGATGAGCTCCTTGGTCAGCGTACCGATTGCCGGCCGGTTTGTCCTTATAATTTTTTCACTATCGGCAATACCGGCAGTTTTCATTGAAGACCGAAGTATCTTTTCAGTCGTGACAATCGAAAGCCGGAAGGTTGTGACCTTTGCTACATTCCGCAGGATATTGAATTTGTACCTGGTGGCCAGCGCGGCCTTTTTCATTTTCATAATCATTTTTTGACCGGAAGTTACCTTAAAGCTTATTCCCAGTTCATTTTTTAACTTTGTCCGGTTTTTTACGAAACTTCTCCCTCACTGTTTTTTTGAAGTCTTCAAGCTCGCTCGCTGTCAGCCATTTCGCGCTGTACTTCTCCTGGAACGCCCACCATTCATCAGTTTTCGGTGTGCAGTAACGGATTTCATCGTTGCTGTAATTGTCCTCCCATTTGCGGATTTCAATCCGGCCCTCTACCCACGTTTCGT
This sequence comes from uncultured Candidatus Saccharibacteria bacterium, assembly GCA_964518135.1. Lineage (GTDB taxonomy): Bacteria > Patescibacteriota > Minisyncoccia > Minisyncoccales > 2-12-FULL-40-12 > 2-12-FULL-40-12. The sequence continues at coordinate 8,725 of CAZFEY010000027.1, read as the reverse complement.
ATATCGGATCATCAGACCAAAATTCACCCACAAAAATGAGCATAAATTTATCTTTGTATTCTGCTGGGGTTTCTTGGTCATCCATATCTCTTTTAAATCACTTTAAGTCTTTTCTGAGCAATCTTTATATACTTATCATCAGTCTCTATCCCTATCCATCTACGACCTAATTTTTGGGCAACAAAGGCGGTTGTCCCACTTCCTAGAAAGGGGTCGAGAACAACATCGCTTTTGTTGCTACTGGCAAGGATTATTCTCTCCAATAAATTTTCTGGCTTTTGGGTTGGGTGAGCGGCGCGTCCTGTCTTATCTCTTACTCTCTCCTTGCCTTGAACGACTGGCATTACCCATAAATCACGCATTTGTTTTTGAGAGCCATCCTTGGCTTTGTCAGGATTCATCTTTTTAATATCAGAGTAGTTGAATATCCACTTTTTGCCTTTAGAAAAAAATAAAATATATTCGCATGAGTGGGTGAAAGTACGTCGAGTCATACTCGGCATAGCATTATTTTTATGCCAAGTGATGATGTTTTTGGGAATAAATCCGAGAACTTTAAGTGCCATCATCAGTTCCCCAATGTTGTGGTATGTGCAAGAAATATAAATACTGCCATGGGGCCTTAGGACACGATGAGATTCTTTAAGCCATGCTTGGGTAAATTTAAGGTAGTCTGATTCAGTCATGGTGTCCCACTTCTCATTGACCTTGAACCAATCACCACCCAAGCCTTTGTTTTTCCACTCCATGCTTTTGCCGGAAAGGTTATAAGGGGGATCGGCAAAAATTAAATCTATACTCTCATCGGGTATCTCTTTTTTTAGTATTTGTCGGCAGTCGCCTTTGTGAATTGTATTGGTTTTCATAATTGTTCTGCCCAGCTGTTCATAATTACTGGAATTTTCTTACCCCAATCCAACGCATTTTTTGACACGGTTATTTCAGATCGAATTGACTCCATTAGTCGCTTTATATCTTGAGTCGAGAAACGTTTTGTTTTAAAGACACTAAGAAGCCATTTCATCTGTTCAATAGTCAAGGGAATAATTGTCGTCTCGATAATTTCATCGTTTTCTACGGCGTACTGTCTGCTATTAAAGAATGTCAACACAGAGTTAGTATCTATCTGAGGAGCAATAAAAATACCGAAGACCTCTTTTTGTCCCTTAAATTTTGACTGGATTTTAGCAACATGTCGCGGCACGGGTTCGGACTCACTACTCCATTGGTTAGCTCTAACACTTAAGGTTACTTCTGTGACCAGCACGAAGTTTTCATACTCAAAAACCATATCCGGCTGATTGCCAGCCGCGTGATTCATAGGCTGTAATTCATCATCAAGCTTAAAATTTCTCGCCTCATAGGGTTTGTTTGCCAGAGTGTCTATTGCCAAGAAGACTCGCCACGTGTTCCATTCTAAATATGCTGGGTAATATGCTTCTCCACCAAGAATTTCTCGGTTGAGAATAAGATCGTAGAAATTGATAATATCTTCAATTTGTTTTTCCTCGCTTTGTGAGTAATAAAAATCAATTTCTTTTAATCGTAGTAAGTTTGTCTCGACAACTTTGTTTTGCTGTTTAAGGCCAATAACGTCTTTAGCTGGAGTTACTTTCTCCCCGACGAGTTCTAGGGACTCTCTCGCTCCCACCTTGTCAAAGAGGACTTTTTCTTTTGCTTTGATTATGGATAGATGATCTTTTAGATAGTCTACTTTATCACTTGGCAGTGTTGGCAAATAGTCGCTCCAAAGATAATCTAAATATTTGTCATCGCTTACAAGCTTCCATTTTTGTTCGAGTAAAGACTTAATAAGGTCTTCTTTTTCAGTGATCGTAATGAGCTTATCCCTGCTCACCGAAAACAATCCGCTTTTTCGAAGATACCTAGCTGTTAAATCAGCATAATCTCTTAATGTTGCAATTTTGAGGGGTAAATAATAAGCGAGAAAAACTTTCTTAATTGAGGACAATCCTTTGTCGCTTTTTATTACTTCGCTGATATTTTTTTGTGCCTTTACTGCTTTAAGAGTATTTGATCCCTTTCCACCTTTTGTTATTTCTGCTAACAATTTCTTTCCTATAGCCGAGGAAATAATAGCAGAGTTTTTCTTATATTCTTTCAGAAGCTCTTTAATTAAAATCGTTCTCTCCTCAATTTCGTCAGCAAAAACCTCTTCGAGGCGAGCCAATTGTGTTTTTACATAAAATTCCTTTTTCTTTACTCGGCCCTCAACGGCATTTCGTTGGGCTCGATATGTATTGATCTGCTCTATAATTTTATCTATATCTTCCATTCGGACCGTAGTGTTCAAAAAGATACTTATTTCTTCTTTTGAAAGCCCGTCGAGTTCATGGGTTATTTTAAGACTCACTATAAAAGGCAGGACGGAGACGTCCTCAAAAGCGGCTCCGCTTTGTTTCGGCAAAACACAAGGTTTTTGATATTTAAGCAATTGCCGCAAAAATACTTCATCTTCTATATCAGGATTGTCTAAAAGAGCTTTACCAGTGGATGTAATAACTACTGGTTTACCAGATGATTCGTAGGCGAAACAAAAGCCAAGCTGGTTGAGAACGGATATCCATTTTCTTGCATGCTCCTGTTTTCTGGCACTGATCATTCGTCCGTAATTTTCCTCATCCATCTCGTATACTTTATTTTCTCGGAGTAGATTAAAAAACTTTTCCTGTTGAGCAATATTCCACTCTTGGCCGTCAAAGTGATCATTTAAGATTTGTAAGCCTTCTCGCAATCTATCTGGATTGCGGACCGTAGTTGAACCAATTGTCCATTGAAAATATTTCATAGTTTATTTTGTTACTTTACAATAAAATACCCTCTCGGTATGCCCAGCAGTATCGCTTTTGCCGGCAGTGAAGCCCTTATAGTCACGCTCAAAGACTTCAACATCTCCCTTATTTTTTAGAATTGCGATAATCCGTTCATCAGAAATTTTGGCATTTGAGCGCACGTTTTTCTTCTCTCCAGTATTATTATAGGACACTAGGATATGTTTGGCTTTAACGTTTTGAATTAAATCCTCAAAAGCATTATCTGCACCTTTTATACAATATCTGCTTTTTAAATGAGCCCTATTGACCATCTTTTTCGCAACGCCTTCTACTCTTGGCTTTTTCCATGTGATTATATTTTCAAGTAAGTGATATGAATCACCGTATTGTCGTGAATTATAAGGTGGGTCTATATATAGCACATCACATTTAATTTCTCTCACTAGTTGATTCGCGTCTTTTTGGTAAATTTCATTGTTAGCATTATTTTTTACATCTATATCTGGTACTAAAAGTCGTAAGCCTTGAATGGTGTCAAGTTTTTTACGATATGCTTCATAATGTCCTACAGTATTTGCCACTTTATCAATAGCATAAACTAGAGATGTAAGCAGAACGCTCTTTTCTTCCTTGCTGATCTCTCCTTTGTTGTTGAGCCTCTCTATTTCATCTCGAATAGCTCCAATTTTTTGGGCATTTTCTTTGGTGAAGTAGGAATTGCCGAAATTCTCGGATACGTAATTTTCTTTATTTGACTCAATGCTATTTAGGTACTCAGTAGTGTTGCTGATTTTGTCCTTATTATAATTTTTCGTTCCGAGCCAGCATTGTAGAGAAGTAAAACTACTGTCTAAAATATCGTTAGAAATTATTTTAGTATCCGGCCGGTTAAAATATTGACCAACTACACCAGTGCCAGCAAAAATATCACAAAAAGTATAATAGCCACGACACTTGTCAGCCACAATGTCTCCGATAAAACCGAGAAGCTTAGTTTTATTTCCCAGAAAGCGGCGATTATGTATTTGAAGCAACTGCTCATTCTTTTGCGGATACATGAACAGCGGAAGTTGGGCTGGTTTCGGCAAGGGATCGAAGCGGCTTCGCAATACGCCGGTAACTCGACCTTGTATTAAAACATTCTTGGTGAGGATTGGCTTATAATTCTTATTGGCCGGCTGTAACCTTATTCCGTTTTTTTCTTTATAAATCCTTTTTAGGGTAGCTTCATTCCCATTAACAATCGCTACCCCAATTTCTCCATTATCTACGACTGGCTGTTCTCGGACGATCACGGTATCACTATCAAAAATGCCGGCATCTTGCATGCTATCTCCCCGAACTTTTAGGCCATAATGTCTGCCTTGGCCAAGAGTAAGCTCTTTGGGTACTGATATCGTCTCCGGTATTTCTATGGCTTCTATCGGCTCACCAGCGGCTATCATTCCCAATAATGGAATTTCTATAAAATTCTGATCTTCTTCCGTGACCCCGTTAATTTCAATTGCTCGAGCTAAATTATCAAATCTTTTAATATAACCCTTATCGATGAGAGCATTGATATGCTGGTGAACCGTAGAAACTGCCGATAGTCTAAGACGTTTCTTTATTTCCTCAAGAGTAGGAGAGTAACCTTTGTCATCAATAAAGACTTTAACAAAGTCATAAACCTGCTTTTGTCTTTTTGTTATTGGGTAAGGCATAGAATGGGTTGATGAACCCGGCTTTAATTGCTATATTATCAGTATACCGAAAATCTTACGAAAATGGAATGACTAGGTTGTGGATTACTTTTTTTAACCTTCCCCATATATGAACGAAGATGATAAAAAATTGTCGAAAATGAAAAATAAACCAATAAATGCCGAATTCAAAACTTTAATGGATTATGCCAAGACAATGCATAGTAGGTATTTTCATGCACTCTCGGCTTTTTATGCCTATGAGTCGATGAAGGAAGTTCTTGCGCCAAACATCGTTGGACAATCCGAAGCCGAGGAGAATGCAAAAACAATTGGTAGATATAATAACTTTTTTATGCCAGCGCAAGAATCTTTGCGTGTATATTTTTTCTTGGAGCTTGCCAAGATGTTTGACTCATCAAAACAAGCATTACATATCAATAAGGTTTTGAACTTTACTGCAAGTAATCTCAAAAAACTGACCGTTAACGCTTTTAGGGAATACAATCAAGACCAACCTCGTGCCTTTCTTGAAACGCTGTTCACCGAATATAAGGGTATGGATCACAAGGAACTTGTGGATATCAAAAAGATGCTCAACGAACATAAAAATATGCTAAAGAAATTAGATATATATCGTAACAAGTGGTTAGCGCATGATGATAAAAAGAAGCCGGAGTTGCCGTCTATCACCGGGGAAGAGATAAAAGCTCTATTTGATGTTCTTGCAAAGATGCTAAATTCCATAACTGGCCGGCTGAATAGTGAATCGTGGACATATTCTCATACAGAGGATGATGTAAAACATCATGTGCGTTTAGTTGTAGATCATCTACGGAGATTTGAGCCGTATCGTTTGAAAGAGATCGAGGAAAAATACCGGATAAATCCGGAAAATTAAATAATAAAGTTTATGGAAGCAAAAAATAAAATTAAAAAAGAGCTCACTTTCAAACAAAAGGTGTTGTTATATTTCTATAAATCAAGACAATACCTCGACAACAAATGGCATGACATCCATGGGAAGATTAAAAAATTCGTTGATTCTTTTTATTTTTATCTGATAGTTTTTGGAGGGTCAGTATTTCTTTTTCATAAAGCATCACTTTACTTTAATATCACCGTAACAGAAGGCGATCTACATGGCTTGGCTTTCGCCATCGCGGGAATTATCGGTGCATCAATCGCTATTATATTTTCTTTTTCAACTTTTATTTTGCAAAGTACAGCTGATTTATTCTCCACTCAGTATTTAAATAAATTCATTCAAGATGTTAAAGAAAAAGTATTCTTTTGGTTATTGGTATTCCTGACAGTAGTAGCATTTTTTACCCCCATTTTTCTCAAAAATTATGTATTAGAAATATTGGTTGGCATTTTATTTATTGCGTTTTACTTAATTTACGATCTCTATAAAGAATTAAGAAAAAGGATAAATCCGGAAACAACTTTAACTAAAATTAGAAACGATGCCATAAATCAGTTAGAAAAAAGAAATAAAGAACTAAAAAAACACGCACATATTCAAAACAGGATTTTTGAATATGAAAAAGAAAATAAAGATTTTTCTTTGGATGTACAGTATAAGACCAACTCCAACTGGCATTTCATTGTTTTGGAAAATGTTAAATATCTGTTTGAAATTGGCCTAAGATTACTGGCGAAAAACGAGATTAATTCTTTTAACTTAACCGTAAAATATATTCACGATATATATTTAAAACATTTGAGCTTAAGGAATGGACATTTCATTAGGATGCCCGCTTCTTTCTGGGGGTCTTATACATTTGATGACGAGGGATTTACAGCAAAAATACTTGAATACTTACAATCAATAAGCGATAGAATTATTCAAGATAAAAGAAAAGAGAATATTTATTATTTGCTGAAAATTTACGAAAGTCTTTTAACCAATTCTCTGAATATAGAATATGCGGACAAGACCCTAGGGAGTCACAAGGGAAATCCCTTACTGAGTTTTATCTTGGCTTATTACATTGGTCTCGTTGAAAAGTTAGCACTGTCAAAAGACAATGATTGGATTTGGGAATCTATCAAGTCCATATCTAACGTATCAAATTTTGTGTTGCAAAGAACTGATGATTATTTTGTATGTAGTCAAATAAATCAGGCCATTAGCAAAATTTCTTTATCTTGTCTTACGGAAAATACAGAGACTTTTTTCAAAGAACTAGTAAGCATTTATTTCAACCAAATCCGGATTGCTTGGAACAGATACGAGCATAATGAGATTTTCTGGAAGGACTTATTCAAAGAGTTAAAGAAAAACGTTTTATTATTATCTGTATCCAGCAGTCTTAGTTTATCGGTCAGTGAGCTATTCATAAATTTTCATTCGTGGCAGGTGAATGTCATAAATTGGATCATTAAACTCGAAGGAGAAAAAGAAAAGAAAGAGCATTTAGATAAATTTATGCAATTGCTAGAGAGGTGGAGTGATTTTCTTCTTGATTTTGCGAGAGACATCGGGTTGCAGAATAAGCAGGTGGGGCTACCCATTATTCAATCCGTTGACAACAATTTAAGGATTATCTACGGGATACAGCAAAAATTTAATGATCTGGATTTGAAAGATATATATCGTACACAATCCAATGTACTTAGTTGGTATTTTCAGAAAACTGAAAAAGTGGACGAGAGTTTTATATTTAATCTTGAACAAGTACAAGAAATCCTTTTAAGGGAAATCAATGAGAATTTAAAAGAGAAAGTCTTTGATGTAAAAGGAGTTAGTGACTTATTTATCAGATTGGTTAAACAACATTTTGAAAAAGTGTCCGTCGGATATGGCTACAATCATCCTAGAGTAATAGAGAAGCTAATCTGCCTTGGTTTAGTATTGAATAAATACAAAGTAGATGTTACTGATATTTTAAAGCTTATTGATCAGTTGAATGCAAAATACTTAGAACTTAATAAAGAATATTTTGAATTAAAGAAAAAAGAGCCAAATTTAATGGGGCCCGACGAATACCAATTGTGTAAAGAAATACACGATCTTGAAAATGACTTGTTTTCATACAACAACGGGATGGGTATGGGAATTAAACAAATCTTAAAACAAGAAATAGATAAGATTATCTGGAATAACTTCATCGGCAAGATAAAACACTGTGAAGGTGTTGAATACAAAACAGTTCCTAAATTCTAATCATACTTTTGGGGATTAGAGAAAGAACAGAAACGAAAAAAATTATGGAAATCGAATCAAAGCAACAAATTCTTGAGTTAAAAATCGCAGAACTACAATTTCGTCTGGCCGTAGCGGTACGTTTAGCAACCACTCGCGAGAGGCAACCACTCGACGTACCTACGAAATGGTCGCATGGTAAACACCTTGTAACCTACGAAGAGATCGTTTTGAGGAAAGATCAGGCAGATGTTGCCGCGCAGTATCTTGAGCAGACAGCAACATACTTGATGTCTCTAACTATTAAAGAAGCATTAAAGAAGCTGTATACGGATCCTAAAATTCACTCCGATAGCAATATTGTTTCTGCATACCAAATTTCTCGCTTGGTCAGGAACGCATTTGCACACTCACCAATCAGACCAATATGGAATATAGATCCAGACTGCCGGAATAAAGTTTATTCTATAGACGACATTATCTCCTTGGATACAAACGGTCTTGAAGGAAAACCTTTTGATTGGCGACACTATGGTGGATTGTTGGCTCTTTTTCGTCTATCCAAGTATGTACGCATCAATCTGCTCGGAGATACCGACACGGGTAAAAACCGCAAAATATCGAAACCAAATAAGGAAATTATTATGCAGGGAGATCTGATACTCGAACAAATCGAAAAAATACCAGATGATGCAGTAAGGATTGACCCAGCCAAATTTACTGATGAGACCGGAATTGAGATTGTCACTAGTCCGAAGAAAGGTTAAGCAATTATGACTCGGCATAATTTGCTTAACATTGCTCGAGTTAAGCAAATCGTTTCAGGCTCGCAATTTTGGTCAACGCGCTGGGTCAGGTTCTCAATCGGTGTTAAACGTCTACCCCGGGGATAAAACTCGCCCCCGGGGCAAACAAATGGCAAATCCGGTGTGCCTTACACGTTCTCGTACTTGGCCAGCAGACTTTTCATCTGATCGTGCATCACCGTTGGATACTTGTACTCTTTTATCCAGTCAAACGCTCGAAAGTCAGAGAGAAGGGCGAGCCAGTAGTAGGACAGGGTCGGTTTTTTTAGTGATATACTCGTAATTATTAGT
>CAZFEY010000026.1:2200-10798 GCA_964518135.1 uncultured Candidatus Saccharibacteria bacterium | reverse complement strand
AGGTTGCTAACCACCTCCCCGAGGCTTATCGCAGGCACGCCACGTCCTTCATCGTCTCAATCTCCCAAGGCATCCTCCATTTGCTCATAAAATTTTGTCCTTCCAAATTTTAATAAACAAAATTTGGTAAAAAATTCTAGACATCTTTATTAAATTTTCAATGTGCCAACCGCATCAATCCTTCAACCAAAAAGTCGTTCCGCGAAAGCGGAACGACTTTTGAGACAAAATCTCAAGTAATTTACCGCTTTCGTTTCTCTTTATCAAACAAATTAAAAAACCGATCTGAAAAATTCAACTTATTTCGGAAAAATATCATATCTAGTGATAGCATATTAGCAAATTAAAAGAGTTTGTCAAGCCCGGCAGTAGTCCCGCCTCTATATCAAGGGGCGAGATCAGTATCGGGCAAGGCCTAAAACTTTACTTTCGTAGCTTTTGCCTGAATGCCTCTATTGCATCTGCAGCCGCATCTTTTCCCCCTAAGCCAAATGCTAATCCGAACGAAATTACAAACACTCCGATGATCCCTGAGAGTAATGTTTCAACCAAGGGTTGAGCTACTCCAAGCTGGTGCAATATAGCCAACAAGGCAAATATCCAAATAGACCATCTTACAATGTCTCCAGCCAAATGAGAGTATTCAAACTTTGCGCTTTCGGTAGTGGCAACAATAACTTTTGCAAGAATATCTGCGACAATAACAGCGACAACGAAAATTAAAGCGGCAACAACAACGTTACCTAAATAATCAACTACGCTTGTCAAAAAGTCTGCAAATCTCAAAAAGCCAAGAATTTCTACAGCAGCCATCAAGAAAACGATCAGTAAAATATATTTCACTATCGTACCTAAAAATTCTGCTGGGTGAACTTTTACTTCGGCCTTATCTAAGACTTTTTTCCAACTGCCAGATTCGAAAAGTTGATTGAACTTTATTCTTACCAAAATTTCAGTTATCAACTTTCCAATCCCAAGGGAAATAAACCAGCCAATAATTAAAACGATGATCGCTCCAATAAGGCTCGGTATAAATCCAAGGAAACCCATCCAAAGATCTCTTAAGGCGAAAATTGTAGTGTCGTACCAATCTAATACTGACATATTTTAATATTATTTAAATTATATTTATTTCACAGAACGTAAAATACAAACGTCCTGTTATCGACCTTTTTAACAATGCTTAGTCATTACATGATTAGAATATGTAATCATTACATGATTATAACAAAAACCGAGTCAATAGCTAAGGCCTGTGGAAAACTTTTAAAGACCGAATTAACGAAACAAGAAGCTAACCATGTTTAATTTCTAAAACATCTCCATCTTTCACCACATATTCCTTACCTTCGGTACGTATCAAGCCTAATTCTCTTGCCTTGGCAAAACTGCCCGAATCAAATAATTCTTTCCAATTTATGACTTCAGCTTTAATAAAATTTTTCTCAAAATCGCTATGAATCACACCAGCCGCCTTTGGAGCACTATCCCCTTTCTTTATTGTCCACGCTCTCGTTTCATCTTCCCCTGTGGTTAAAAACGTAATCAGATCAAGTAGTTCATAAGATTTTTTGATGAGGATGTCTGTTTCTGAATCGGGAGGTAGCCCTAATTCTATTCTATCTTCTCTAGACAATGCCTCCTTTGCTGAAGCTTCGGTGGCCAAGCCTTCTGCTTCAAATTCTGTCGCAACGTCAATGATTAAGTATTGCCAATTTCCGCCAGCTGGCGGATTATTAGAAGTCTCTAATATGTTCTTATCCACTTCCTCGTCTTTTCCGTTTAGCAAGTACAATCTCGGTTTCAAGGTTAAAAGCTGATAATTTCGCAACACATCCTTTTCGTCGTCGGTAAATTCTTGGTCAATTAATATTTTTTCTTGAGTTAAATAATCTTTTGCCTTTTTTAAAACTTCACTTTCTTTTATTACGCTTCCCTGTCCTGAGCCCGTCGAAGGGTTTTTTGCAACCCTAATATCTTTTTCTAAATTCTCAATTCTTTTATTTACGGTTTCTAAATCTTTCAAAATAAGTTCTACGTCTAAAATTTCTTTATCTCGTAAAGGATTAATGTCTTGTTGCGTATTTATAATATCTGCATCTTTAAAGGCACGGAGCACGTACAAGATCGCGTCTGTTTCTCTTATATTGGCCAGAAATTTATTCCCCAGCCCCTCTCCTTCCGCAGCCCCTTTTACAAGTCCTGCAATATCTACAAACTCAACTGTGGCATAAATTTTCTTTTTAGATTTCTGTTGTTCTGCCAATTTATCTACTCTTTCGTCCGGCACCAAAACAACCCCTACCGAAGGATCTATTGTGCAAAAAGGATAATTAGCAATATCAACTTCCTTTTTGGTTAATGTTTTAAATAGTGTTGACTTTCCTACGTTGGGCAAGCCAACGATTCCAATAGAAAGAGACATGAATAAAGCTCAAAGTTTAAAATTCAAAATTCAAAGATTAGCCGTGGATTTTGGTTCCGCGCCACGGCTTTCTAGAAAGCAAATTGTCCAAGTTTTTTAGGCTCTTACCACCTAGACAAAAAACTTCTATACTGTTTTTCTTGGAGTTTGCGGCTGCAATAGTATCAAAGGGAATATGTTGGCCGGGTTTATGTGTTTCAGAATTACCGAATACTTTTAAATAATCTTTCCAGGAAATATTTTTAATAATCTTTGCGTTTTTGAATTTCTTAGGATCTTTGGTATAGACATAATCCACGTTCGTCAGTTTTATTATTGTTTTTGTTTTAAACTTCTTAGCTATTAAAACAGCATCCTGATCCGTTGAACAACCCGGTTTATAGCCGGCTGAAATTAAAACTTTTTCTTTCCAATTAACTTTTTTGGATAAATCCCAATAAATTACGGGATGAGCAAGCCTACCAAATAACGTTCTAACCAATTCCGCGTTAAGACGTGTGGCAGCTATTCCTATCCAGTGCAAATCGTTAGTGTTTCTTACTCCCATTTCTTTAGCTCTATCTCTATACCAACGGTTCGTATACCCTCCACCAACGATCACGACAAAACGCTTGTCTTTGTTTGTGTGTTTTTTAATTATAGAGCCAAAAGATTTTAAATACTTAGTATCAATTTCTTTTGGCGCCACCAGAGAACCTCCAAGCTTTAAAACAATAACATCAGAAAACATAACAAAAAAATATTATTCTAATATACCTAATATAAAATATAGCAAAAATAAAAACGATCTGCCACTTTCCGTTCAAAAAGAACAGCCCGAACAATGTCCGGGCTAATCACTTCTCTGTCTCCTTGAATTAATGATTTCTCATACCGATAATCAATCCGGTTACAAAAGCAATAAACCATACCGCAAGGGCAATCCTGCTATATCTGTGGAATAGTTCGTATAACGACCCAATATTCATCACAGCACCAATCGCCCAAAAAGCATGCACGCCCATCACTACAAGCGCAAATATCCCCACAAAGCTGTGGAAATTAATTTTTATTACTCCGCCCGACACCAAATACATCAAGTGCGTTCCTATCAAATCGCTTACAAAGCCGAACATAAAGATTAGTGTATGCCAAGCTTTTAGCTCGCGCAGGGAAGCAAGAACCGCTGTTGTGTACAACGCAGCGGCCAGTAGCATCAAGATGCCAGCCCAGATTACCATTGGCTTTCTCCTCTATTTTTATTGTTGTATTAATAGCTGTGATGACATTAACAAAAAACAACCCCACTGACAAGGATTATTATTTTGGCGTTGATCGGAGGTAAAATATTGAATTATTAAGACTCACTAACTTTCTTGCGCAACCGCAGAAGCTCAACAAACGCAGATATTAAGAATACAATCTGCAAAATTATGAAAATTACGTCTTTGATGCTAATACTATAGACCAACAATGACGCACCGCCAATAACAAACAAGATGTCTTGTCGGCGCTCACTCTTTAGCCATATCGCAAGAGATATTATTAAGAGCCCAACTATTCCAAAGATAATTGCCATGGATATTGAATATAAATAGCTTAAAATAAACTTTGGTGGACCTAAGCAGAATCTCCGCCAGAGGCGAGACTTCGCTACGGCGAGGGACTGCTATCTCCTCATTGTCCCGATGGATTTTGGTGGGCCAATAATGGACCCGAGCGGATTCGAACCGCTGACCTTTCTTACTTACTTGCGTGGACCTGGGGAGAATCGAACTCCCATCTCCTCGATGCAAACGAGGTGTTCTACCACTATACCACAGGCCCACGCAAGTAAGTAAACAAACATTGTCTCGCTACGCGAGATTCCGCGCAGCGGAACAAATGTAACGCTCGGACTTTATCCGCCTTTGGTGGAAACTAAGCTAAGGGCCCGTTTTTTGAATTATTTTTACTTTTCTTTGTTTCTAACAAAACATACATTCCCACGATAAATAGAAACGTTGAAGTTCCGGCGGACAACATACAATATTGGCAAATCGCCTCAATAACATATAGCTGAAGATATACAAAATATATAGAAGCGACTAATCCTACCGGTGTTATTATGGCGGCAATTTTTAACATTTGTTCTTTTCTTGTTCTTAAATATAAAAAGCCGAAAGTTAGAATGTCCAAATAATAAATGACTCCAAATAGAGCTACTGGAATACCGCCAATCTCGTTATACTGGCTAGTTATAACCGTTTCACAACCCCGTAATGTGCACGGTGGAATAGTATTGGTATAATGCTTAATCGTAAGATAGCCTGCGTCAGCCAGGCCGATTAAAGCTAAAACAATGAATATTATCGAAAGAGTTCTTAGTTGATTCATTTTTACCCAAGCCTACTTTATCAGAAATAAAAAAGATTGAAAAGACGTTTTATTTTCTAATAAAATCAAATATAATATATATAATGAACATAGATCAAAAAAAATCAAAACTAAATCCCAAGAAGCGCTATCTTCAAATAGCGCTTAATAGCACATTGGAAGAAGCCTATAGAATAATACCGCAACTACCGATAAGCGATAGAATTCTGATTGAGGCTGGTACGCCTTTTATTAAAAGATATGGCGAAGATGGAATAAAACAGATCAAATCTCTGTATGGATCCCACGTACTAGGGCAGGTTTCACAAGCTTCCCAACTCTCAAATATACCTTCAAACGGATTGGCATTCAGGCTGCTAAAAGCTGCTTTGAAAAATTATTCTTTTCCTGATAAAACCGCAGAAAATTCTTTACCATTTAGCGTATATCCCTATGTTGTAGCCGACTTAAAAATGATGGATAGGGGCGAAACAGAAGTAGAAATAGCTGCCCGTGCCGGAGCCGATGCGGCCGTAGCTCTTGGGCATTCGCCAATCGAATCATTAAATGCTTTTATCCAAAAATGCGAAGATTTGGGATTAGACGCTATGATAGACATGATGAATGTAGAATATCCTCTATCTGTTTTGCGCCAATTAAAAAAAATACCGCGAGTCGTTGTTTTACACCGTGGCGTTGACGAAGGAGAATTCAATAAAGAAAAGCAGATCCCTCTGCATGAAATTCGCAGAATCAAAGCGAATTACGATATTCTTATATCTATTGCTGGAGGAGATTCTTTAAGAGAAGTCCAGCGCGCCATATTTAATGACGCCGATATTGTAGTGGTTTGGAAATCATTCTTCCAAAGCACTACAGCTACTGCCATGCTCGCTGAAGAATTTTTAAGAGAAATTAGGTAATCTATCTCTTACAAAATTTTATTTCTTTCCGTTTTTACTTCCGAAAAAATCTGTTAAAGATTTTATGCCTTCCATGAATTCTATTGGTAAGGCAAAAATAACAGTTTTTGACGGATCGGGATTTATCTTTTCAATTGTTTGCAATGTTCTCATCGAAATACCGGCAGGAACTGCACTCAAAACTTTTGCCGCTTGAGATAGTTTTTCTGCCGCTGTAAATTCTCCCTCTGCCCTAACAATAACAGCCCTTCTCTCTCTTTCAGCTTCTGCTTGTTTTGCCATAACTCTTTTCATATCAGCTGGCAATTCAATGTCCTGAATTTTAATCGTTGAAACATCAATACCCCAAGGATCAGTTGCAACGTCAACGATTTTTTTTATTTCTTCAGCAATTTTATCTCTCTCGGATAATAAAACATCTAGCTCAACACCGCCAATCACGTCTCTTAGTGTTGCTTGCGCATAAAGCGCTGCTGCATGACGAAAATTTTGCACCTCCAACACCGCTTTCTCTGCGCTATCCACTCGGAAATAAAGAACTGCATTAATTCCTACGGTTACGTTGTCTTTGGTAATAACTTCCTGTTGTGGAATATCAACCGTTGCAATACGCAAATCAACCTTAATCATTCTCTGAATACCCAAGAAAGCGAAAATCCAGGTTAAGCCCGGCTTTCTTGTACCAGTAAATTTTCCAAGAGTTAAAATAACTCCCCTTTCGTATTGATCAATTACTCTTAAACCAGTAATAACCAAAAAAATAATTATTCCGAATATCCAGGGCAAAGATAACCATGTAAATAATATATCCATATATTTTATTAAATAATTTATTAATTATTATCGATGTATTTATTATAGCACAAATGACGGGCATGGAAGGAATTAGTATTATAACAGCCGGTAGAATACACATACCGGCTATAATTTATTCCTTTTCGCTAAAGAGCTTTTGGTACACCTCCTCTAACGCCTTCTCAGAACATATCCCTGGCTTAATAGAATAACCAGTGATTAGTGCAATATTGCTAATAACTTTTTGATTGGAAGGATCTACCATTGCCACCACAAGTGTGTCACCTTCTAATCGCCAAGGTAAAGCTTTATTGCTCTTTACCAACTCTGCGCTCATCAATCGCACAACATGCATGTCGACGGGCTGTTCACCGTCCAAATCAATGAACGGGACATGTAATTGTCTCGATAAGGCATTAAGAATTTGATACTCCATTATCAGCTCCATCTCTTGCAAGATCTCGCTAATAACAATTCCGGCCTCGTACCTCTCTCTTAAAAATTTTTCCAACGCGTCTGGCGATGTTATGCCCTTTTCTTGCAGTAAATCTCCTATTCGCTTCATCCTTGTTGGTTTTTTTCCTTGGTCCATTTGTCTCTCCTTTTTAAAGAGCGGGTTAGCGTATGTATTTACCTGATTAAGTAGCCGCTTTATAAGCTCAATATAACACAAACATAAAATAAAAAATAGAATTATTCGATATAATTATTATCGTCTAACGGAACTACAGAGAGTAAAGAATAATTATCTTTTAGCCATTTATATATAATTTGGGTGTCTCGCTTATCATCATCCGATCCCATAAGTATAATTGCAACATTTTTCACCTGTTCGCCGGCAAGAAATTTAAAAACAAAAATCGCATTATTCTTTGATTGTTCAATAAAGCCTGTTTTCCCGCCGATTAGGTTTTCGTCCTCGGTAAAGATGTTCTTATTCCAGAATTCTTCAATATCAAACTCTATTTGCTTAAAAGTGGTCACTTTTTCACCCTTAGTAATATTCCACAACAAAAACCTAGCCTCGGTGATATATTTAGCTAACTGGAAAAGGTCTTGAGCTGTCGAAATATTGCCCGCTTCATAACCGTGCGGATCAATAAACCTGGTATCTGACATTAATATGTTTTGCGCTTTTTTATTCATTAACTCAATAGTCTTTTCTCTGCCCAAGAAACCGCTTAGCACCTCTGCCGCATCATTGGATGATTCAATTAAAAGCGGATAAAACAACTCCACAACCCCAAACCTTTTACCAACTTCAATGTTGTCAGTATCTCCATATGCCTTAAGCATTTCTGGTTCTACCTGTATTATCCTTCTTAAATCAATATTCTCTGCAACAACAATAGCCGTCATTAACTTCGTCAAAGAGGCTAATGGCAGTTTTTCGTTATGGTTTTTATTCGCAAAAACAAAGCCAGAATTTAAATCGGCGACAATGTAGCTTTTTGCTGATACTTTTGGAAAATCAAACTGATCCTTGGCGACAAAATTGTGATCAATCCTTTCATTGTCTAGCACAATTACCGGCATATTAATTTCAGCAAGATCATAAATATCTTTTGCATCGTTGTCATGCATCCTAATGCAACCTCCGGACACAGCAGAGATCATTTTTTGACCATTTGGGTAATAAGGTTCTCCATGCAACCAGTATTTACCATAATAGTGCAAGGCAAAGGGTATATAAACCTCTGCGATGCCAGAATAACTTGATCTATAGCCAGATAAAACATTGTAAACTCCCAACGCTGAACCTCCCCACCCTTGCGGATCTCCACGCGCCAAAATAGGCACCTGTTTGATCAAATCTCCGTCTTTGTAAACTCTTAATTGCATCAATCCTAAATTAACCTCAATAAAACTTTTGCCTTCTAAAATATAATCGTCTCTCACATCCGGGATCATCTTTAGGTAAAACGGATCATTTTCTTCATTATTTTCGTTAATGAAAACTATTTCTTTAGTTAAACTTTCGGGTAAAGATAACTTGCCCCTCTCGGCTATATGCTCTTTATATACAAAAAACAGAAGCACAATAATACTTCCTAGAAATAAAAAAAATAGCGCTAATTTTCTCACCATCTTAACTTTTCGCCAAGATTTTTGATAGGCTTC
>CAZFEY010000026.1:0-2190 GCA_964518135.1 uncultured Candidatus Saccharibacteria bacterium | reverse complement strand
CTTTAAAAATGGACCTAGGCAGAATCGAACTGCCGTCTCCTCATTGCAAATGAGGTGTTCTACCATTAAACTACAGGCCCGGATTGTGGGCGTGGAAGGAATCGAACCTTCGACCCCGTTCTTATCAGGAACGTGCTCTACCATTGAGCCACACGCCCGCTAACTATCTTCTTTTAACGAAATTACTGATAACCAAATCCGGAATAATCTTTTTAAAAATTATTGTATTTAATTTGATTGAGCTATTATAAGCGCCAGAACTAACGATAACTTTCTTTTCTTTCAATAATCCCCTATCAATAAACGTTGGAAGTTTCCAAAGAGTACCGAATGGTGGTACGGAACCAAGCTTAACGCCTTTCAAATTTTTCTTCATCCATGCCTCTTTTGCAAAATCTATCTTCTTTGACTTGGCAATCTTTTTCAATTTCTGCTTATCTAGGTTTTTATTAGCTGAAATTAAAACTAACGCCATAGATTTATCGAATTTCACAACAAGAGTTTTGCCAATTACCTTTTCTGCAATCTTTAAAGTTACTGCTTTGTCGTGCGCAGTGTAAACAATCCTATGATTAATCTCTTCGTATTTGACTTTATTGTCCTCGAGAAGCTTTTGTAATTTTTTCAGCATCGGCATTTGTAAATATTAGCAGGCAAAAAGCATAAAATCAACCCCGTTAAAATTCTAATATGCGCTTTTCTTAAAAATAAGATAAAAGCCGCCCACCTTGTGGTGCACGGCCTATCAAAAACGCAAAGCGCCATTGGAAATCATCTGCTTTCAGTATAAAAAAACTATGTTTGTTGTCAATGTGCGTTTTTTGGATGATATTTGCGCTCCCCCTAGTTTTCTGTTAAATTTGAATATACAGATGACTAACGATATTAAACAAAAAATACCACCTCAAAATATAGATGCCGAGAAATCGCTGCTCGGCTCTTTATTGCTTGATAAGAACGCTATTGTTAAAGTAGTGGATTTTTTGCAAATTAGAGACTTTTATAAGAAAAACCATCAAGAAATATACGAAGTTGCGATTGAATTATTCGAAAAGGGAGAACCCATAGACCTACTTTCAATATCTACGCGACTTAAAGAAAAAAAAGAATTAGATGATATTGGCGGAGGCGCTTATCTAACCGAGCTCATCAATTCGGTTCCCACTTCCAGCCACGTTCTTAATTATGCCAAGATTGTCCAAAGAAAAAGAGTTTTAAGAGACCTTATCGATGCTGGCCACGAAATAGAATCGATGGGTTATGACGAATCAGAAGAAACAGATGTCTTAATTGATAACGCAGAAAGGAGAATTTTCAGTATAGCCCAAAAAGGATTAACGCAAGCGTTCACCCCAGTCAAAGAGACCCTAGAAGAAGCTTTTGAGCGAATTGATCAATTATCTAAACACCAAGGAACACCAAGGGGCGTTCCAACCGGTTTTGCCGCTCTCGATAATATATTGGCCGGATTACAAAAATCTGATCTTGTCGTTCTGGCTTCCAGGCCAAGCATGGGAAAATCTTCCCTGGCTCTTAATTTTGCATCTTATATTGCAGTAACAAATAAACTTCCTGTTGGTATTTTTTCTTTGGAAATGTCCAAGGATCAAGTTGTTGATAGATTAATCTCCAGCTTTGCCAATGTTGATTTGTGGAGATTGAGAACCGGTAGATTATCTGGCGAGGGAGAAGATAATGATTTCACCAGAATACAGCAAGCAATGAGCATATTGGCCGAAGCTCCAATTTATATAGACGACAGTTCTTCCCCAAATATTCTGCAAATGAGAGCGATGGCAAGAAGACTGCAAGCCGACCAAGGATTGGGGTTGATAGTCGTTGATTATCTCCAACTTATGGAACCAAGAAACACAATGAGCAGTATTGTTCAACAGATGACCGAAATTTCACGCTCCTTAAAAGGGCTGGCAAAAGAACTTAATATACCAGTCTTAGCCCTATCTCAACTTTCCAGAGAGGTAGAGAAAAGAACACCTCAAATCCCAAGATTATCCGATCTAAGAGAAACCGGAGCCATAGAACAAGATGCCGATGTTGTTTTGTTTATTTATAGAGAAGATCGATACAGGCCAGAAACCGCCAGAAAAAATATCGCAGACATAATAGTTGCCAAGCACAGAAATGGACCAGTTGGCAAGGTAGAGCTTTATTTTGATGAAACCATAGCCA
>CAZFEY010000025.1:0-11059 GCA_964518135.1 uncultured Candidatus Saccharibacteria bacterium | reverse complement strand
AACCAAAAGAATCAAGAGTTTTTGAATGATATAAAGGAACTAAAAACGGATTTGGAAACGCAAAAAGTTACGCTCGATGAAGAGAAGGATGATTTGGAAAAAACTACCAAGCTTCAAACCCTACAGAAACAGGAAAGCTTACAAAATCAAAAACAGCAGGAAGTTCTTTTAGAAAAAACTAGAGGCAAAGAGTCAGAGTATCAAAGGATTCTAAATGATGCAAAAAAAAGAGCGGCAGACATTAGAGCTCGCATATTCCAGTTGGCTGGCGTGGCAGATGTTCAGGCACCTACCTTTGGACAGGCCTTAGAAATGGCCCGTTGGGCTTCGAATGTCACCGGAGTAAGACCCGCTCTCTTGTTGGCAGTACTTCAGCAAGAATCATCTATTGGTAAAAATGTTGGCCAATGCCACTTGAAAGATGCAACAACAGGTGCTGGTATTTCGATCAGAACGGGCAATCCTCTTTCTCGGGTTATGAGTCCCAAGAGAGACGTCCAGCCATTCTTACAAATCACCAAAGAATTAGGTAGAGATCCATTTGCCACCCAGGTTTCCTGTCCTATGAGTTATGGTTGGGGAGGCGCTATGGGGCCGGCCCAGTTTATCCCTTCGACCTGGATATTGTTTCGAGAAAGAGTAGCCGCGGTGACGGGTAGTGCTGCTGATCCCTGGAAGATTAGAGATGCTTTTTTGGCAGCAGCTTTCTATCTATCTGATCATGGAGCAGCAAATAAAACCACCCAATCAGAGTGGAGAGCTGCAATGATTTATTTTTCAGGATCTACTAATCCTAAATATAGTTTTTATGGAGACTCGGTGCTAAAACTAGCTAAAGGCTTTGAAGAAGATATCCAAACTCTTCAGAACGCCATAGGTTATGTACCTAAGTAGTTTTTAAGCATCAGCTTTTTTCAAGGATTTAACAACCTGGCTTAGGTCACCATCTAAAATCTTGGCTAAATTATGCCAACTTTTTTTTATCCTATGGTCCGTTAATCTGTCTTGGGGGAAATTGTATGTGCGTATTTTTTCCGATCGTTTTGCCCAACCAACCTGGTCTTTTCTTTTCCCAGCCATAGATTCCTCTTCTTCTATCTGTTTTTTCTCTAAAATCTTTGCCTCCAATATACTAAGAGCGTTTTCTTTATTTTTAAGCTGGTTTCTTTCAGTCTGCGATGTTACCACGATGCCACTGGGTAGGTGGGTAATTCTAACTGCAGTCTCTCTTTTATTTACATATTGACCTCCAGGGCCCGAAGCCCTATAAAAATCTATTCTTAGATCGTCCGGTTTAATTTTTATTTCCGATTTTTTGGGCTTTGCCAAAACAGCCACTGTGGCGGTTGACGTGTGTATTCTTCCGGATTTTTCGGTGCTGGGGATTCTTTGAACGCGATGCACGCCTCCCTCATACTTCATTTTAAAAAGCACATTGCCATTCTCGCCTCGCTGCGACGAAGCGGGAGACATCTCGAATGTTATTTCTTTTACTCCGCCAATATTAGTAGATTTTGAATCGAGCACTTCTGATTTCCATCCTTCCAGAGCGGCGAATCTTGAATACATTCTAAAAAGATCAGAAGCAAAAAGCGCTGCTTCGTCTCCACCAGTCCCAGCTCTTATTTCTACAATAACAGCCGAATATTGTTTTTGATCGCTATTTGTATTTTCGGACTCTTCTGCAAAATCGTTTTTTTCGAGATCAGCTATTTCTTGTTCTAAGATTTTCTGACGCTCTATTAACTGGACTAAATCAGCCTCAGCCAAAGACATTAACTCTGGGTCTTCATTGGCAGATATTAGAGATTGGTTCTCTTTAATTTTTTCTTTAACCTCTTCTACTTCTGCGAATTTGGCAAGAATTCTCTCAAGATGCAGTTTTCTTTTAGACAAATCTTCAAATGCGCCCCAATTAGAAATCAGCTCAGGATCGCTGAGCTGCTCCAATATTTTCTTATGCTCTTCTTTTGTGTCTTCTATACCTGGCATTGGTTACTTATTTTGATTGCCTTGCTTTTTCGTTCTAGTCTTTGTTTTTACCTCTTGTTTTTTAGACATTCTCTTTCTGAATTTTTCAACCCTACCCATGGTGTCTACGATCTTTTCTTTGCCGGTATAGAAAGGATGACAATTTGAACAAACCTCAACCTCTATAAATTCTTTGGTTGAGCCTATGGTGAAAATATTTCCGCAAGCGCATTTAACTTGGGCTTTCGGAAAATATTGTGGGTGTATATCTTTTTTCATACGCTACAATAATAACAAATTTAAATAAAAATTCAATCCCTTAGGATTGCTTAACGATTTGACAGATCTATAAGAGTATGATATTATTATTTTACAGTACATTGAAAATTAGGAGTAAAAAATGGAAAAAGTATTGCTGATGAGACCTTCCCAGATTCGGTGGGAGAATGAGAGGAAACGGTTAGCTCCGCCTCTTGGTCTTCTTTACATAGCCGGAATTCTAAAAGAAAGGTATGAAGTTTTTCTTTTAGACGTTCCGCTAGAAGGCTATGATGTAGAGGCGGCGACATCTAAGCAGGGGTTGTATCGTTTTGGTTTAGATGAGGAGGAAATTAAAAGGAGGATTGTGGAGATTTCTCCTGACGTCGTTGGTATTGAATGTAACTTTACTTATTGCTGGGGGGAAACTCTGCGACTTGCCCAAATCGTAAAAGAGATTAACAGGGAAATAGTAACCGTTATCGGCGGTCATCATACGATGGGCATGAGCAAAGAGCTAACGCAGAGTAGTGCGATTAATTATGTTGTCGAAGGCGAAGGAGAAGCAAAAATTCTCCGATTGCTCGATTGGATTTTTCATCATTCCTTTGCTTCCGAGGATTTGTTTCGTCTGCCTGTCGAACCAGCCCTAGATTTATTAGAGGCAGAGTTGTATAAACCCGAAATGTCGTCTCATATCAATCCTCAAGGTAAGCACTTTGTTTACTTAAGTAGTAGGGGTTGTCCCATAAACTGTAAGTTTTGTACAACCTCTAATTACTTTGGATCAAAGCTAAGACTTTTACCTATCGGTCTGGTGGAAAGACAGATTGAAAAGATTAAGAAGCTTGGTTTTGAAGAAATTGTGTTTGAAGACGATAATTCGTTGTTTATGCCACGGGATTACCGGAAGGAATACTTTTCAATTCCCAAAAACCTAGGATTAACCGCGTTTGATGACGGAGGTCTCTATTTTTCTAAGACAAAAGAGAGAGATGTAGAATTGTTGGCAGAATGCGGTGTCTATGGGACGTTCTTACCGGTAGAAAGCCCGAGTATAAAAACGATGCACAGGCAAAACAAATACTGGGAGCTTACCGAAGGTGAGCAAGTCAGTAAGTTAAAGGAGGTTGCAAACTGGCTTACTAAGGCAAAGATTGTATTCTATTGCGCTATTATGATTGGATTTCCGGGTGAAGGCAAAAAGGAGCTACGGAAAGCCAATGATTACGCCCGATTTTTAAAAGAGTTGGGTGCGGTAGCTGTCTTTTTTCACTGGACGCACCCTTACCCCGGAACAGAATTATTCCGTGATACCTATTCGCTCATTCCTTCAAACAGAAGGTTTGAAAAATATCCGGAGTTCTGGAATTTTAATAAACCGGTTCTTCCATTAAGGGACATCTCATTTGAAGAAGCTGAGGCTTATATAGAGAATTCCTTTGTTGAAATTAATGGTCCGGGGGTCTCTAGAAATCCAGGATTTGACATCAAGAGAAGGGTTATTTATTAGCTTTAAACCCCCATGATTTTCGAATTTAGGGGGTTTTTATTATTTATTCATATTGTAAATCATAGCTATTGAAATTTAGAAAGGAAATGATATAAATACTAAACAGAGATATGTCAAGAAAAATATTTTGGGAACAACGGGCAAAAAAAGAAGGTTTAACTTACGGAAAAAAACCAAGCCTTAGCGCGCAACTTACATTGCCGTTTATTTTAAAAGGGTACAATGTTTTGACTATCGGAGATGCCTATGGGCGAAACGCATCGCTATTTGCAAAACATGGAGTAGAAGTAATAAATGTTGATTTATGCCGTGAGTGGATTAAAGACGCCGACCGCCTAAAAAGGAATCTTCCAATTACTAATATATGTGAAGACATTATTAATTCTAGCTTTAAAAATAAATCATTTGAGATTGTATTTGCGAATTTCGTTTTACATTTTTTTACGGAACGAGAACTAAAATTACTTTTTAAAAAACTGCGTAAATGGCTCCGAGATCCAGCGCTATTTATTTGTTCATGGATAAGCGAAAAAGACCAATATACTCATAGCGGTTATCCTAAAAGCTGCTATCTAAAACATTATACCGAAAAAGATTTGAAGCGACTTTATAAACAGAATAATTTTGAGTTGGTTAAACTTCTCCAAATTTCTGAGATTGAGACGATTTTTGATAAACAACGAAAAACTCATTTTTGGTTTTCCGTTGCAAAACCAATGAGGTAATTTCTAGCTCTTTTAAAATTTTTTATTAGGAGGCATAAAAATGCTAGACTGTGAACTGACTCAACCATTTGGTGGAGTGAGAGTTCTTTCTCCTCATCGTCTGCCAAACTCTATTATTATCGATAGAGCTGTTAACAATGTTGCGCGTGATTTGACAAGGTATTCGGAGAAAGATAATCCAGCTTGGAAATTTGTTGAACGGGTTCGACAAAAGGCGCACTTGAGTACCAGCGAATCGATTAAGGATTTGAATCAACAACTTCTTGGTGTCATTGCTTCTCCCTTTACTTCGGACAGAATACTCCATACCATTTGCCTCATGACATCGGGTCTATGCGATCTCTACTGTGAACAGTGCTACACAGAGCAAGCCGTGCATCAAGGTAATTGGCGACTTTATGAATCTGCAATTAAAGAGGCGCAATCTTATGGCGCGCGTATCGTATATGTCGCTGGCGAAGGGGAACCTTTTCTTGACAATCACATTGGTGATATTATCCGTCTTGCTACGAGATTAGACATGGAAATTCTTATGTTTTCAAACGGACTGCAATTTTGTCACGAGACCGTAGGTTATAGGAAGATAAGGGCAAGAATCATGAACAAGGGTTCTAATGAAGAAGTTGATATTCCGACTTTCGTTAAATGGCTTTCCGAATTCCCTGTACATATCTACCTTAAAATGCACTCTTCTGATCGGGATATAAACTCTCGTCTCTGCGGTCTATCTGGCAAAAAATTTAACTACTCTTATAAAGTAGTTGAGTTTGGTGGGCGGTCTATTGATGTGCCCGCCCCAATTCTTGACTTTCCAAAAATGGGCTTTCCTATTGAACGGCTTGGGTTTGAGGCGATGCTTTTGAAGGAAACTGCCGAAGATGTTCTTGGTACTATTGGTCCTTGGTCGCAGATGGCTGGGTATGCGCTTTACGCTGAACCATTTATTCCATCTGGTCGCATTCGTGGTGATCCGTCACCCACTTTTGAGCAGATTAAGGCACTTCATCAAGCTGGCTACCTTGTTCGGCAAGATTGTTCGCTCAACAAAATCGTTGGTAAGATAGTCGTTTCGTGTCGTGGATTCCTTTCTCCTATTCTCGCCTTCACGTGGAGACAGCTTCAGAACAGACCTGATCTATTGTATGATGAGGAGCAAGGTTTTATGGGTCAGCGCGATAGTCATCCTTTATTTCAGCTAATGCGTTACGAAGCAGGATGCCCTTGTTCTATGGGCAGAGAAAATCTCGAGGCAATATTAGACAAATACGCGCCTCGGAAATAGAAGCAAAAAGGCTACACGATTCTAAACGCCTTCTATTCGGAGACCTCGCGATTAGCGAGGTTTTTTTGTTGAATAACAAATTCAAATAAAAATTCAACCCCATACGTATTGATGTCCGGGGTTGATAAGACTGGAGCATTATGTTAGGTTTTATATAGTGCATTGAAAGGAGATTGTGATGGAAACATTAGTATCTTTTCTTGTGATCCTTCTTTTCGTCATGATGGCGGCTGCGGCCATCACTCTTAAGATTAGCGTTACGGTGATGACGTCGTACTTAATTAGTCCCAGAAGGACCGAAGAGTTTCTTAAGAGAATAATCAAAGGTTTTAAGGGCAAAGCGGTATAAACCGCTTTCTTTTTTTTAAATTTTTGACCCAATAACGACCCCGCCGCCAACTATTGACAAGGCTCTGATAGTATGCTATATAAAAAATATAGTACATTAATAGAAGGAGGTTACCATGACCAGAAGGTATGGAATAGAGGGACGCGAATTAAGGATGACGGGGAAATCATATGGAGAGGATTCCGTATGCTTAGGTGTTACAACAGAGATATATGTCGTGCCAAAATCCTTAACTAAAAAAGATTGGTTAATTTGTTCGGCATGTGGACTCCCGCAAGAACTGGAGTGGAATTGCTGCTTGGATGTCAATTGCTGTCCACACTGCTTCAGGGTTGACCAGGGTTGTATTCATTGCGGATTCAGTCTTAAATTAGGCGCCGACCCTACCGGATATGATGTCGAAGCGGGTAAGATTCGAGTTGTGGCTACTTCTGATAATCCTGCTTTCCTGCGCGAAGGCCGGCAGGAAGCTATTAAGGATTACAATGAAGCATCTTAACTCTCTCCATGAACTTTTTAAAAATGGGAATGCCGACTGCCCATGATGGCATCCGATAAGGGTTTCGTTACGACGAGCCCTTTTTTTGTGATTAAATCAAAAATTATTCTCAAGTGGTTAGTCTCTGCCTACGCTTGACAAGATTTTAGTAGTATGCTAAAATGATTTTAGTTTTTAAAGAAAGGAGGTGGTGGAAATGTCAAAAGACAAGAAAAGGCAGTCCCATCGATTGCGGCTGGTTCCCGGCGACATTACGCTTACGGGTCAAAAACTTGAACTTGTTTCAGGCGGCACTCCCTCGCAAGATCCGAAGTCCAGAGAAGGCAAGGAAAGCAGTTTCGTCTGCTTTTACCTGAAAAACTTGGGACTTAACGGGGCATATGTAGGGGAGATCTGTGAGAGAGCTGAAGAACGCGGGTTGAAAGTGTGTCCATCGAACGTTTCTCTTCTACTCGAAGAGCTCGGGATGGGTCGATCTTGCCTGTACAGTATCACTTGGTTTAGTGCGAAGTTACAGGAGTTAATAGAAACGCAACCATGCCTGTTAGAGAGTGCGATTTATATCATGACGAGATCAACGACAGGCAAGATTGAGGTCTTCCAAGTAAGCCTTCGCACTAGCGGAGGGATACTGCTCAGGTGCTGCGATCCAGGTACATTTTGGCCAGCAGACAGCCGCTGGATCTTCCTAAGGGAAACGTCTTAGCGTTTCCCTTCCGTCTCCAGATGTTGTCTGGACCGATGAGTCTTTCGACTTCGCCTCGACTATTGAGGCTTCGCTCAAGACGAAACGGATGAACTTTAAAAATATTCCTTGGAGGTAATGATATGGAGGAAGATATTGGTAAGCTCTGTGTGTTAATAGGTACCGGGAAGGAAATCCCGGATGAGCTTCTTCAGAGGTTAGGGTTACCTCTTGAACTTAAGGAAGTACCCAATCCCTATTTGAAGCGGTGCGTGCTGCTACATTTTGAGGACCCTGACAAATTGTTAGAGTGCCTCAAAGCGCACGTTTAGCCTGCCAAAAGGGGTGTCCTGCCTACCATGATGTAGGTAAGGCTCGCCCCCACCGCTACGGCGGTGGGTGTCAGGGGAAACGTTCTGAGTTTCCCCTTCTGTCTTCCGATGTAATCGGAACTGATGAGTCCGCAAGGACGAAACAGAAAAAGCCCTTTGGAAGGAGGTTGGTAATGGTGAAGAGCTTTTTTCTTATTCTCGGAGCATTACTTTCGGCGGTTGGTTCTGGTATCGTCTATTTCCGGCCAGACGCCCCGGACTTTCTCCTGTTCCTCAAGCAGGAAATAGGCCTACCTCTACTCACAATTCCAATAGCTCTTCTAGTTTCTCTCCTTGTTTTTATAGGCCTCATTTTGCGTGAGGCGACAAGGGAAGAAAAGATACAGCATTGAGCCGAATCCCACGTCGATACCAAGGCGCGCGAATCTATAAGATTCGCGTTTTTTCTTTTTAAAATATTGCTTAAATTCTTTAATGTGCTATATTGGATAATTCGATAAATTTTATGAAAGAAACCATAGAAAAAATTAAAAAAGAAGACGATATTGCCGTTGTGAAAACAAAAACGGCAAAGAATATTAGTACTGGCCCTAGCGTTGAAGAGATGACCGAGGCTGGATTACAGTTTGGCCATAAAACTTCCAAGCTTAATCCCAAAATGAAGTCTTTTTTGTACGGTGCACGCAATGGTATTAACGTCTTTGATCTGGAAAAGACCAAGGAGAAATTTGAAGGAGTTTTAAGGTTTGTTAAGGAGATTGTTTCCCAGGGAAAGATAATTCTTTTTGTTGGTACTAAAATCCAAATTAAGAATTCAGTAAAAGAGACGGCTCAAGAATGCAAAATGCCATATGTGTCAGAAAGATGGCTTGGGGGAACTTTAACTAATTTTCCGACTATTACCAAAAGAATAGAGTACTTTAAAGAGCTGGAGAGAAAAAAAGCGGCTGGGGAATTGGAAAAATATACCAAGAAGGAAAGGGCGCAGTTCAACAAAGAACTTAGTGATCTTGAGAGAAAATTTTCCGGGATTAGAGATATGACTGTTTTACCTGACGCGGTTTTTGTTATAGATGCGCCAAAAGACGACTTGGTCATAAAAGAAGCGAAATCAAAAAATATTACCATAATCGGTATTGCAGATACAAACTGCAATCCTGACTGGTTTGATTATTTTATCCCGGCCAATGACGACAGCATTTCTTCTGTGAGATTTGTTTTAGATAAAGTTAAAAATACTATACTTAAAAATAAGTCCGAAACAAAAACAAAGCCAGAGTAAAAAGCATTTTTGGCTTTTCGGTTTTTGTTTTGGTTTGGTCTATGGCGAATATAGATGAAATCAAAAAATTAAGAGAGGCTACCGGAGTTTCAATTGCGGAATGCAAAAAAGCATTAGAAAATGCCAAGGGAGATATCAATGCCGCAAAAGAGATTTTAAAAGATTTGGGAAAAGAATTTGCAGAGAGGAAAAAAGAAAGGGCGGTAGGGCAGGGGATCATCGATGGCTATATTCATCCCAATAAAAAAATAGGAGCTCTCTTAGAGCTTAGATGCGAGACAGATTTTGTTGCAAAATCTGATGGTTTTCGAAATCTAGCTCATGAATTGTGTCTTCAGGTCGCAGCTATGGATTCGGCAGAAGATATAGTCTCTTTTTTGGATCAGCCATGGATTAAAGATTCAACAAAAACAATTAAGGATTTAATCAATGAGCAGATTGCAAAGCTGGGAGAAAATATAGCGGTAGGGAAGTGC
Organism: uncultured Candidatus Saccharibacteria bacterium; assembly: GCA_964518135.1. GTDB lineage: Bacteria > Patescibacteriota > Minisyncoccia > Minisyncoccales > 2-12-FULL-40-12 > 2-12-FULL-40-12. The sequence continues at coordinate 1,687 of CAZFEY010000025.1, read as the reverse complement.
GTGAGATATGAAATATAATTTTTTAATATGCTATTTTATACCGCAATAATAATATTATTTGGCAGCGCAATTGGTATTGGGGTAATTTTGGTTCGTAAGGCCCCATTATTAACCGAACTATCCGGTAATTATCCTCTAGCTGATTTTAAGGGTTTTTACTCTTCTTTCAGGGGTAGGCTAGATGAAGCTTTTCCTTTGAAGAATATCTCTCTTGAAACATTATTACAAAAGATACTTTCTAAAACGAGAGTATTGATTTTAAAGCTGGAAAGTAAGATCTCTTTTTGGCTTCAACACTTACGACAAAATTCTCACAAAAGAAAAGCCCAAAAACAAGATAATTATTGGCAAGAACTAAACGGTTCAGCTAGCGGTCAGGATAAAGAAAATCATCAGGTATAGCTTGTTCTCGTCGTATTAGAGAGCTTACGCCGAGAGTAGCGAGGCGCCACCTTAGCTCAGCGGTAGAGCAACGCTTTTGTAAAGCGAAGGTCCGCAGTTCAAATCTGCGAGGTGGCTCAGTTCTTTATTCTTTGAGCAGGAGAGGAATAAATGCGTTTCGTATTCATTCAACCAGATTGTCCTGTCTGTGACATCGGGATACTTGAGCCCGAAAGCAATAAGATGACAATTAACTCTGGGGACAGATTAATTTGCAATCTATGCTTTCGAGTGTTTGTGGCGAGGAATGTTTGCGTAGATATTAACTTTGAGGTCATGGAAAGCGAGGATGGAGAGGTTGTTATTGATCCATTTACGGAGTATTTGTACAGGGAAGGGTTTTCTTCGACGACTCATTAAGAAGTTAAGGGGACGAATGCAAAGTTCGTCCCCTTATAATGTAAAAATCTAGGACGAAGTCGCCTTTTCGGCTCTTGTCTTGTATGTGTCAATAATCTTGGTAGGCCTCTAACGGGGTTGACAAACTTTTTTAAAAGAATAAAATAGACCCAGAAGAGTTGAAAGTATATGGCAAAGAAAAAAGTAAAAAAGAAGGCGAAAAGCAGTAGGTGTTGCTAGGAATACAGAATAATTTTGCGGAACGAAACAATGATCGGGTCTCTGCCTGATTTTTCATTTACTGAAGGTAAATGAAAACAGCAGTGCGATTACACTTTTTTGTTTCCCTGAATGGAAACAAAAACAGCGTAGCGATTAGAAATCTTTCTTCTTTTTTCAAAAATTTGCCAAAGGATAGGAATGGTTAGAACTTTGAAAATTTAATTTGAGCATGAGTACTTCGACAAGCTCAGTACCCTTCGACTATCAAATAAATTATTGATAACTTGAAGTTTACCCTGAGCGAAGTCGAAGGGTTTTTTAGAGTTACTCCGATATCTCAGTGAGCTGATAGCCAGTTTACTGGTTATTGGATCACTATTTTTTTGAGAGTTTGATCCTGGCTCAGGATGAACGCTAGCGGCGTGGATAAGGCATGCAAGTCATGGGGGCCCGCAAGGGTCACCGGCAAACGGGTTAGTAACACGTGGATACTTACCCCAAACACGGGCATAACTAATCGAAAGATTGGCTAATTCCCGATAGTCCCTGAGGCGTAAGCCGAAGGGTAAAGAAGCAATTCGGTTTGGGAAAGGTCTGCGGCTTATCAGCTTGTTGGTAGGGTAATGGCCTACCAAGGCAATGACGGGTCGGCGGAGCGAGAGCTTGTCCGCCAACAAGGGTACTG
>CAZFEY010000024.1:0-11204 GCA_964518135.1 uncultured Candidatus Saccharibacteria bacterium | reverse complement strand
GCCTGATTTTCCATACCCTTTATGTTAACAAATACAAATAAAAAGAAAAGCAAAATTACAAAAAAACGAGCATCCGGAGATGCTACGTTTATGAGGGCGAGAGAGGAACTAACCTCTTCTTGCTACGCCATTAAGGACATCCAGCGTTTCCTTCTTGGCGCCATTCGCGGCCATTCGGTTTTGAGTTGCTACTTCTGCTTTAATTCTCTCACGCTCGATATGATCCGTTACGCCGGAGAGCTTTTTTTCCTGACCGGTAGCCAAAACGAGTTGTTGCCATTTTTGGCGAATTGCCAGATTGTTTGCCGGGAGTTCCGTGGTACCGATAAGAGCTCCCACAATCAAGAGTTGGCATGTCTCTGTGATATCATCAAGAACATCGATGATCGATTCGCAAAATGGCTTACTTTCTGTTTCTTTGTCGGGGTTGTTTTGGCAGGTGAGCTCTGCTTCGATATGCTTTCTTACTTTTAGGTAGAAAGATTGCATATCTCCGTCTTTCAGTAGCCATCCGAACTTTCTGGCATATCTTTGCCAGAACTGAAAGATCGGTATATGGTTACTATCGATCCTCGTATTAAGGATACAGTAACCAATGACGAGGAGTTCATCGCTGTTTCCAACTTCTCTGAATATGTCCAGGATTGATTCAGAGAATGGTTTGGCGGTATTATCTAACATTACCCTCTCCTTTTGATTTTGGATTTGGTGTTCTAAGTGAATTATGACAAATTAACATTTTTTGTCAATATTACTGTAATAAAAATAAAAAGACAGGTTTTGAGCCTGTCCATTTTTCGAGAAGATGATTCTTGGTCATTTCTTTCTTATCTTGCCCAGTTTTCCTAGGCGGATTCGAGGAATCCACGAAGCCTCCGTGAAATACTGGATTTTAATGTAAAAAACAAAAAGGATAATGATTGTTCCCAGGGTAGACCAGGCATAGACCTGGTCTCGGATATTCCCTTGAAAAAGAGAATAAAATCCTTGAAAGAATCCCAATATGTTTTCCACCTCTCACCTCTCTGGCGCGAATTGTACTGATTACGATATAGCAAAAGAAATGATTTTTTTCAAGATACTTCTTATTAAATCTAGATGGTTCCTTTTATAAATCATCATACAATCCATACTTAATCGTATTTATTTTTCTACGTTTTCAGGGACGGGAGTTGGTAGAAAACCTTTCAGACCTGCAAATAATTCACCCAAAATCTCTTCCAATGATTTATTTGGTTTTGGAATTTCGATGCTAATTGGTTTATTGAAATTTTTAAATAACAGAATAACATTAAATTCGCCAGAAGTTTTTGATGTTTCGGTTTCCTTTATTGTCAGACTTGAGGAAAATTTATATGGTAATAAATCTTTTTTACCGATCCAAATTTCGCCATCGTGGAACCCCAAAGATTCAATGATCTTCTCGAATTCTGCATCGCGGTCCTTGTTTAATTCCGCAAGTTGTTCTTCTGTTAATTCCTTACCCAAATTGGTTAAAAATTTATCTTTGGCAATATCGCTAATTTCAGCAAATATTTTTTTTAACCCTTCTTTATCAATCTCAATTTTGTAGTGATAGGTATTAATTCCATCAACCTTCTCATTGGGTAATTTTTCAGTCGCTTTGAATATTTTGGCCTGTTGCAGGACGGTTTTTAATTCTTCGATTTGTTCCGGGGTTAATTCTTGCTCTTTCTGTTTTTCCTTGATTTGTTCTTCAAACTTTTCTAGTCCAAGCTGCTTCTTGATATTCTCTGTGTCGATCTTTATCCATTGGTTTTCCACGGCACTTAAATCAAAAATTCCTAAGTCGGGCAGATTGTTAATTTTGATATAAATAATTTTATCGATAGTCCTCGTTTCTATCTCAAAAAAGGAATCACCTATTGGCAACGCATCAGCCTTAATATTAAGAGCGAGTTGATCTTTCGGATTGTCTAAGTCTTGAATATCGGATGAACCGTTGAAATTGATTGAGAAATTAACTTTATTACTTGAAGAATCTTTTGTGCCGGCATAAGTATCTAATGCGTCTGTATTAATCTGTGCTGTTATTTCTCCCGAATACTCAAAGGACTTAATCTCGATTAGCTTAGAAGACATTTTCTGTAGAATACTTTCAGGGGATTGAGAGTAATTCAAATACGCAAATATTCCGCCTCCAATTATCGTTATCCCTATAATGATAGAGATAATCGCGAATAAAGCTTTTTTGGGTTTCCTGGGTCGAACTGAAGACATATTGTCTGGTGGGGTTAGTTGAGGTTGGACTTGCGAATTAAGCATATTAAACGCCTCTTCGACATCAGAAGGCAACCAACCGCCGGTCGAAAGAGAATTTTTGATATCATCTTTAGTTTTTCCTGATTGTAATTGCTCCTTAATATAATCGAGTATTTGTTGGTTAATCATATTTTTTATTTTATCCTGTATTATATGAAGAATTTAACAAAAAATCAAAAAGAAAAAAGCCCCAGGTGGGATTAGATTTCACAAGGGGCTTGATGGCCGGCGATATACTAGATACTAGAGAGCTAATTCCGTGAGCCGCCGAGCATTATTGATCCTCCGGGATCCCATGATGATCCACAGAGTGGCTGGTACAACGAATAAGTAGGAGAACCAGCCGGGTGTGATAACACCCAGGCTTACATACAAAAAAGCTGTGATGAAAGCCGATACGCCACAAAGGATCTGAAATGCCTTAGACCCAAGACAGGATGGGAAGCGTATCACCGTAAAGAGTACGGCGCTCACGACCGTCGTCAATATCGTGGCGATCGGTAAGAACGCAATGATCTATAAGAACTGTGTCACGACGACACCTCCTTTCGTCTGGTTCGGAATATTACGCTACTGCAAATATAGCATATTATGGGTTGGAGGTCAAGTCGAAACAAAAACCAGCATTTCTGCTGGTTTTTTAACTTTTCGTTTTTAGTTTTAAATTTTCTTTAGCGGCAAATTCTTGAAAATTATTCTTTCGAGAAATGCTTGTCTTTCAAAAAATTAGTAAAATCACCCATTTCTTTCTGGTAGAGTTCAAGCTTTTGTTCTCGTTCCTCAGGAGTAAGTATCGACCACATTTCCGCACCAAAACTCTGGACACGAAAACCGCCAAATGCGCCAATTCCATCAAAAGTAAGCCGTGCATCAAAAGGAGTTTCTCGTTCTTTGTAGAATTCTTCAAGAAAGCCCATCATTTTCTTTTGTTGTTGGAGATTTTCAATAGTCCATTCGCGCTTCTTTTCTTGACTCTCTTTCCATCCCTCCGGTTCAGGGGCATAAACTCCTATCCATGGATATGGCAGGCCATGCCTCTCTTTACCTTCTTCAGTCATGTGTCCTTCACAAGAGCCGCTTGTGGTAAACTCGTGAATCAAAAAAGCGGCAACTGACTCTTTAATTTTTTCATCAACTCCCATGCCAAGACGATCGGTAATTTCATTTACAACTGACAGTTTTTGCTCCCACGCGATCTCTTTCTCCGACTTAATGGGCTCATTCTGTTCCTGCTGTTCTTGCGAGAATGACTCGGGATTAAAATTTGGTTTTTCTAGACTCATAATCAAATTTAATTAAGCTATAAAAGTTCCATTCTGGTGCCCCTGGCAGGACTCGAACCTGCAACTTTCTCCTTAAAAGGGAGCTACTCTACCAATTGAGTTACAGGGGCAAAGTAAATAACTAATTTATTATCGATTTTAAAAATTCTTTACCAATTAACTAGTTAAAGTCCTTCCTTTTTTAATTTTTCCAATAATTCCTTTTGTTGTCTAGTTATTCTGTCAGGAGTTTTAATGTTTAATTGTACGTACATATCTCCCCTGCCACGTCCTGAAAATCTTGTTATTCCTTTATCTGATATTCTAAGAATTTTTCCCGACTCTGTGCCCTGAGGAACTTTTAACGAAATATCTTTTCGGTCTATTGTTGGTATATTAACTTCTCCTCCAAGAACTGCCCGAGAAAAAGGAATCTGCGCAAAAAAATACAAATCATCACCTTTTCTGTTGAATAAGGGGTGTTTTTTGACTATAATCCTTGCGTATAAATCCCCTGCCTTCCCACTTCTTCTGCCCGCATCTCCTTTCAGGTCAATTTTAATCACTTGATTGCTATCAATTCCGGCTGGTATTCTGATTTTGATTTTTTCCTGGTTTTGAGTCCTTCCCTCACCCTTACAAACATTACAGGGTTTTTCTGGCCTATATCCTTCTCCCTTACATTCTGGACAAATTGTCCATTGAGTAAATGACCCCAGAAATGTTTTTCTTACTTGCTGCACCTCACCAGTTCCTCGGCAAGAAAAACATTCTTTTATTTTAGTACCGGGTTCTGCTCCCTTGCTATCGCACCTTGAACAATCGACGTATTTCAACAAAGAAATTTCTTTATCTATTCCATGAATAGTATCTTCTAAGTTTATTTCTATTGCAATTTCAATATCTTTTCCTCTTTTAAGATCTCTTTTTCTTTTGTTAGAATTTGAACCGCCGCCAAAGCCAAACATTTCTTCTACCATTTCCCCCAAATCTCCAAGGTCAAATTCAACGTTATTACCGAATCCTTGCCTGGGATTTCCCCATGCCCATTGAAAATCAGAGAAGCCATCCCCGCCAGGAGCGGGTCCGCCTTCGGCGGAAAAGACTCTACCAAACTGATCATATTGCGCCCTTTTCTCTCTATTGGATAAGATCTGATAAGCTTCGTTTATCTCTTTGAATTTTTTCTCGTCTCCTGTACCTTTGTCAGGATGATATTTATGGGCAAGTTTGTAATATGCCTTTTTAATATCATCGGCAGTAGCGTTTTTGGTAACGCCCAAAATTTGATAGTAATCTTTGTTCATGAAGATTTATGATTGTTCCTTGTATTCTCCCTCTTCGGCTTTTTGATCTTTATCGTCTTTTCGTCCTTGTTCACCGGCGTTCTCTTGTTTTGTCTGTTCGGCAGCATTTTTATAGAGTTCTGCACCTATTTTTTGCAGAGAAGCAGAAAGAGCATCTGTTTTTTGTTTAATGTCCTCTATGTTATCACCGTCTTTGATTTTTTTCAAATCGGCAATCTTTTCTTCTACTTCCTTTTTGTTGTCGACAGATATTTTATCTCCAGAATCTTTCAATGATTTTTCAGCGGTATAAACGAGAGTATCAGCCATATTTTTCGCTTCTATCAGCCCTCTTTTTTGTTCATCAGCTTGCGCGTTTATTTCTGCTTCCTTTTTCATTTTTTCTATTTCTTCTTTTGATAAGCCAATTGATCCTTCTATTCTGATTGATTGAGTCTTTGAAGTGGCTTTATCTTTTGCCGTTGCGGTAAGTATTCCGTTAGCATCAATATCGAAAGCAACTTCGACTTGAGGAATACCTCTTGGGGCTGGTGGAATGCCGTCGAGTATAAATTTTCCAAGAGAACGGTTATCGGTCGCCATCGATCTTTCTCCTTGTAAAATATTAATTTCCACAGAAGGTTGATTGTCGGCTGCGGTAGAAAATATCTGCGTTTTAGAAGTTGGTATGGTTGTATTTTTCTCAATCATTACGGTATTCACTCCTCCTAGTGTTTCAATGCCGAAAGAAAGCGGCAAAACATCAAGTAATAACACGCTTTTAATGTCGCCTTCTGGCACTCTGCCTTCTTCTTTGGCTTTTAGGATTTCGGCCTGTATGGCAGCTCCCATTGCAACAACTTCTTCCGGGTGAATGGATTTATTGGGTTCTTTTCCGAAAAATTCTTTCACAACCTCTCTGACACGAGGAATAAGTGTTGTGCCTCCAACCAAAACTACCTCATCAATGTCTTTTTTAGATAATCTGGCTTCGTCAATAGTTTTTTCTACTCTTTTAATAGATTTCTCAACAAGCTCTCTTGTTAGCTCGTTAAATTTAGAACGGTTTATCTTTAAGTATAAATGCTTTGGGCCAGCAGCGTCCGCAGAAACAAAAGGAAGATTGATATCTGTTTCTTGGGTACTGGAAAGCTCTATTTTAGCTTTTTCTGCGGCTTCTTTTACTCTTTGCAACGCCAGAGGATCTTTAGATAGATCAATTCCCTGTTCTTTTTTAAACTCACCTACAATCCATTCAATTAGTCTCTGATCGAAATCTTCACCTCCCAAATGAGGCTCTCCTCCTGTGGCTAAAGCTTCAACGGTGTCTGGAGAAATATCTAAAACAGTAACGTCAAAAGTTCCTCCCCCAAAATCGTAAACCAATACTTTTTGCGGATCTTTTTTGCCAAACCCATAAGCTAATGCTGCAGAGGTTGGCTCATTGATAACTCTAAGAACATTAAATCCAGCTATTTCACCGGCAGTTTTAGTGGCTTTTCTCTGGGAATCATCAAAATTAGCAGGACAAGTAATAACCGCGGCTGTAATTTTTTCTCCGAGCTTTTCTTCTGCATCAACTTTAAGTTTCTGTAAAATCATAGAGGCAATTTCAATAGGAATATACCACTTCTCTCCCATTTTTAACTCAACACTCCCATCGCTCTTTTTCCTTGTTTCATAAGGCAATCTTTTCAGTTCTTTTTGCACTTCAGGATCGTCAAATCTTCTGCCAATAAATCTTTTTGCGGCAAAAATAGTATTTTTAGGATTTGTAACGGATTGTCTTTTGGCTAAATCCCCTATTAAAGTTTCTCCATTTTTAGAGAAAGCAACGATAGAAGGCGTCATAGTTGAACCCTCCCTGTTTTCAAGGCATTTCGGATCGCCCTGAACGATTGTCGCCATTTTTGAAATAGAAGTACCCAAATCAATACCTAGTATTTTTGACATAATTAATTAAATTCAAAGCTCAAAAATCAAAGTTCAAAACTATTTTCGGCTATGGTTTTTAGCTTTGCGTTTTACGCTTTAAGTTTATATTATACGATAATTTCACGACTTTTAAATTTTATTTATTAATTTTTACCTTTGCAGGTCTTAATACTTGGCCAACACACATATAACCTTTTTGTATTTCTTCAATGATTATTCCGGGTTCTTTATCATCGGCCTCAATTTCTTCAACAACCTCATGTAATTTCGGATCAAATTTTTGTCCCAAAGACACGATTTCTTCTATTCCTTGACTTTTTAGTAAATTTTCTAATTGCGTTTTTATTTGTAAAAAACCTTGGATAATTCGTTCTTTTTCTTTTTTTTCTTGCCCGCTTAAGTTTTCTGAAGGAAAATTTTGGCGGGCCGCTAGTTCAAAATTATCCAATATGGGCAGAATTTTCAGCATTAATCCTGTGTTAGCAAAGCTTATTAGGCTTTCAATTCTTTCCAGTTCATCTTTCTTGTAGTTTAAAAAATCCGCTCTCGCCCTCTGCCAACCAGCCAAATACTCATCTTTTAATTTTTCGCATTCTTCAAGTTTCTTTCCTAAATCGTCTTTGTCAATATCGTCTTTTTTTGCTTCTTTCTTTTCGTGGCTCATAATTAAAATTTTTCTAGCAATTTAATTAAAGAATTCATAAGTCCAATGTTTTTGTCATATGCCATTCTTTTTGGGCCCAATAAAGACAATACAATTCCATGGTGATCCGGTAAAGTGCATTCGGCAGAAATAATTGCAAATTCTTTTATTTTAGAAAAAGGGTTTTCTTTACCGATATATATTTTTATTCCAGAATCTATTTCTAATTCTTTAATATTGTTTTCAAAATTTTCCGAAAATTTCGTGAAGTTTATTAAGTAATCTCTTTCTTCAAATTCCGGTTCTTTTAAAATTTCTTCCCATCCTTCTTTCCATAAAATATCATCATTCCTGTCGTAGGTAAATATTAAGGCGCCAGAATGATACGCTAAACTATCTGTAAGTTTTTGAATTATTTTTAAACTGTCGTTAATTTCTTTTGTGAGCCAGTTCTCCGCGCTGAAAATATCAAATTCATTATCTAGTAAATTATCAACAAAAAATCGATATCCTTTGTCTGTTGGCACTCTACCGGCTGAAGTATGAGGTTGGTACAAAAATCCTTCTTCGGTAAGTTTGTGCATTTCCCCTCTTATGGTTGCCGGAGACAAACCAAAATCATACTTCTTCTCAAGAGATTGCGAAGGAACCGGTTCGGCCGAGCTGATATATTCCTGAATAATCTTATCTAGAATATCTTTTTGTCGATCTGTTATCAACATTATTCAAATATATCAAATTGAAATTAGCAGTCAAGGCCTATGAGTGCTAATCTTAAATTGCCTGCCTGCCCCGTAGCTCCGCCCTAGGCGGATGCTACTGGGGTCAAGAGTACTAACCAAAATAAAAAGGGTGACTTGTCTTCCTTGACAAATCACCCCAACCCGATTATTCCTTCGTTTGAATAGTCATCTATTAGTAAGATGACCTCGTGGACCCCGGGGTGTTCCTTCACCCCAGTTACGCTCATCTTCTTCTACGACAGAAGTTTCTCCTTCGGCAACGCTCACCACGTCTTCGGAAGAGTTATTTGTATCTTCCGATTCAGAGTCGTTGTTAAACGTTACAGCCGTTGGAGCCGTCACAGCGGTTTTGAAAAATATGCCACCGGTTGCATTGTCAAATGCTTCGTCAATCGCAGGAAACACTATACAGCCAAGCCCCCACAGGAGAACGAAAGCAATGAGGAGTATTGTACTCCACACTGCTCCTATGGCTATTTTCCTTTTTTCTGGTTCTGCGAGAAATTTGATGAAACATATCATCACAAGCCCCGCGCTGATCAGAAAAACGGGATTCCGAAGAAGAACTTTCAGAATGTACTGAATATCGATGTCCATTAGGACACCTCCTTTTGTTCAGTAGCCGAGAATGATGAACCTTTTAATAGGTTCTCTGGGATTCATGAGTTCCAGAAAAGTTCTGGGCCAGAGATCCAATGGCTCATTCGTTGCCGAATGAAAGAATCCTTGCTGACCTTTTACCCGACAATAGTAATCATCGGTGAGATCATTGCTCGTATCGTTGAACTCGGATTCCGGCATCAGAATGATTTCTTCCTCTGGACAACGATCCGCCAGCCGCAAGAACTCAAGAAGAGATAGAATCATAGAACACCTCCTTCTTCATGTACTGGCAAACAGTATAGCATACAACTTCCAAAATGTAAAGAGAAAAGCCCCGCTTATGGCAAGGCATATTAATGGATTTCAAATTCTGTATACCCTAATGGTACTGATGAATGTAGTTCACGATCTGACCTTCTTCATCTCGGTAATAAATCATTGGACCAAATATATTGTCGAAACCGACAACAAAATAAGGATCACCAGAACCGTCTATAATAGACATTCCGTTGGCTCCAAAGCTTGATTGTGCTCTGTCTGGCTGGCCCAGTATTGTCAGGCCAAAATTGTTAATTTCGGCAAAAGGTCCGTGCTCTCCCCTTAGCTCAAGATTTGCGTATTCATCGCCAAAGTTAGTCAATACGGCCAATGCGCCGTGTTCATCGCTGTGAAGTTCGAGACCCTTCCATGTCATGAACCAACCATCGTCGGCTATCATTGACGTGATTTTTCCTTCTGACGTTCCATCGGAAACGCGTGTGGTCATTGATGGACCCCAAACAGGGTCAGTACCGAGAACCGCCCAGGCCGAACCGTCTTCGCGGACAAGCTCAATGCGTTCAGTACGAATGATATCCGTGACATCTGAACTGGCATTAGCAAGTCTTGGCGTGAAGACAATCGCGCACGAAATCGCGAATAAAACAAGGAGACTAATCTTCAGATAGAGAGTTTCTCTCTCTTGAATTCTGCACTGACTCTCCAGTTTTTCGATTCGTTTTTCCGTATCCATAAATGGCCTCCTTTGCCATCGATTATTTAGATTTTTTACCGCAGGGATATTTTATTTTAGATGATCTATTTTTATCTTATATTAATTTATAGAAAAACAAAAGAAAAAGCCCAGAATTTAATCCAGGCGCTTTTTTGGGGCGGAAACGATTTTACAACTTAGCCGATCGGAAGAGGATCAAGACAAGAGGCAAGGATAAAGGCCAGCGAGATAAGGCCTAATCCTATCAGGAGGGGTCGATGGTTCTTCTCTGGGATGCCAACAAAAGAACAAACATTCCCGGCGATCCCGAGTAACAGAACAACGACCCCCCCCGCTGCTGTCAATAATTCGTTCATCTCTGATCTCCTTTCAAAAGCTTTTTGTTTTTATATAAACCGATAATAATCATCCATTATCATCAGAAATTTTCAAAGAGCTGTATTTTGATATTTTAACTGTAGCACAGTGATGTGTTTTGTCAAGCTTAAAGATCGTTTTATCAAAAGAAAAAGTCCCATTTTGATTTGGGACCTCTTGGACGATTAACGGTTTTAGTTATCGCCAGTTATTACTATGTTTGACAACGGTGGGGGTATATACAAAATACCATTCATCAGACAGCCGATTCTCGATATACTCCGCGGCGTCAGACGTATTGGGCCGCTCACCTTCCGGTAACTCGATCAGGTACTGCCTGAAAGCTAATTCTGTTTCGGAATAAAGCTCGTTGTCCTGGGCGGAAATTCTCGCCATATTGCGAAGACGTATGTCATTATATGCCCTGTGTAGTTGATAACGAGCGATGGGTCCGAAAGTCCATCCTTTATCGAGTTCTTCGAGATTGAATCTAGAGGCAAGTTCTGCACTGAAAGGTTTCGCTTCCAAGGATATCTCGGCCGCTATTGGGCCTTTTCCGGTGTCAAACTTGAAGAAGTCGTCAATTTCTGTGCGGCAATTGATAAACCTGTTGGTTTCAGACGCCGATTCGAACTCCGTATCAAACCCTTCGAAATCTTCGGAGTTCGTGATAAGCACTCCGTTATCCAGAAAAGCACGCTCCATATTCGATACGTACCAACCCCCAATGGGGTTAGGTATGCTCAATCCCGGAACAATGCTGTAAGGAGATTGCAGAATAATACCTGCAACCGTGCTGTATATAAGACATAACCCCAACCATACCAGACCTCTCTTCAAAGAAAACACAAGTACGAGCCCTGTCACAAGAAAAACCATGCTCAACAAGGCACCTATAAGATCGTTTATATCGCCCATGACATTCTCCTTCTTTCTGCGATTTTGTATTTATATTAACCAACAACAGTCGTCCGCTGTTATCGGGAATTGTAAAAGAGCGTTATTCGAAATAATAGCATATTGGTCTATTTTGTCAATGGGCTTATTGTTATCCACAATTGATTTAAAGTATTTTCTGCTAAAATAACTAATGGCCAC
>CAZFEY010000023.1:0-11872 GCA_964518135.1 uncultured Candidatus Saccharibacteria bacterium | reverse complement strand
TGAACCGCAAGCCAAACTTCTTTTCCTTCAAAAACTCCTTTTTTCACGGCAATCCCTATTTCTTGATAGGCTTTATTCAATATGTTTTCTCTGTGTCCCGGGCTCTCCATCCAGGCCGTAACCAAAGCTTCGTCATCTTTAAAACCACCCAATGCTAAATTCTCGCCCACAATTATAAACTGATAAGAAAAATCTTCTGCCAAACCTCCTACTCCCTTGCCCGATGGCGATTGATGCGCAAAATATTGATTTTCAAACATATCTTCCACCTTCGCCAAGGCCATCAGATCCAGTACCGCATTTTCTTTGAGAGAAGGTATGTTATTATTTTGCCTTTGAATATTCGTAAAAGATAAGACACCCTCCTTTGTTAAATATGAATCCGGGTGCTCTGCTAAAGACTTAATGGGTGGCGGCGCAAAAATCTTCTTAGAAAGCTCTGTTTGTATTCCTGGTAAATTCGATTCGACCAATCTGGTAATATCTTCCAGAAGATTAAAAGCCAAAATCACTGTTGCCGCAAATAACAACACAATAACAATTATCATTACTGCTTGCTTCATAACATTAGTATATCATTCATAATCTTGCCGCCAAATAAAAAACCCCACGCTTTGCGTAGGGCCTTGCTCGCACTGGGTTCGCCACTTTACTTCGTGTAATAACCGAAGGGACGAGGCGAAGCCTCGATAATTTCTTCTGGTGGCGTTAATTCTTTTCGAAAACTAAGACAAAAAAGGATTACGCTTGCCCAGAAAATTGTCCACATCCAGATCCCACCCCTATACTTGTCAATGAGGTGGAAATGACTCATTTTTGGCATAGGAAAACCTTCTCCTTGCCATTCAGTCATCGTCCAAAGAACATCTTTTGCTTCCGAAAAACGGAGGTCAATCGAATACGTTGAATGATTACTCAGTTGAGTAATCAACCCTTGGACCTGATCCACTTCTTCATCCCAGCCGCGCTTATCAAGTTGATCAGACGCTTTCTGAAGATAGCAAATAGCTTCTCCTGACGTGTAGCAACGGCGAGCCGATTTTAATGGCTCAGTGATATCGTGATTGATTCTGTTCCCAATGACGCAGAATACAATCAGGACGCCAATGGCGCATATCGCCAAGATCCAACGGATTACTGTCATTATATCTCCTCCTTGACAAATTATGCTGTTTTCAGCATAGCATATTCAACCATAATCTGTCAATACCTACAAAATAAAAAGGCGGATATCAGAGCAGAACTCGAAATATCCGCCAAAGAACTTAGAAAATCTCGCTTTCCCACACAGACGGACCTGCGAATGGAGATGGATCAATAGAGGTATTATAATCACCATCGACAAACACTGATCGCTGACCCGCCTCTCTTTTGCTCCATTCGGAGTAATGAGTGGTGTTTCCAATCTCGCTAACGAAATCTGTCTCGTCGTCGAATTTAGGAAGCAAATAATCCGGTATGCTTCCTTTGCTTTCGATTGAATCTGTCATATTAACCTCCTAGAAACAATCGTTCGGACCGCGCATCAAGTCGTGGAACACGGCCGGATCATTTGGTTGCAAGGGACATCTACCCCAGGGGTGATTATCCTTGCAGATCGCGCAATAAACAGCGGGAATGAAGCCCGGGTCGGGAAACCCCCTAAAAGAATCCCAATTCATTTTTCCCAGACTATCGACATTATTGCTGTCAGAGGCATCATTGTCAGGTTCACGCATAGCGTTTAACCCTCCTTGTTAAGTTGGTAAAGAACTGAAAAAGCTCCCTTTCAGGAGCTTACCTCTGACGCAAATATATTGTTCTAAAAATGGTTAAGTGTTTTTTGCAACAGAAACAAACTCCTGAAAAACTTGGAGCCAAATAAATCTGATGTAATGCTTGTTATTGTTTCTGCCGCAATTCATAATGTTGGTTTTATCATACACAACCACTTTGAAATATCAAGTATGGATTTGTGTAAATATCAGCATGTGTTATAAAATATACAATTACAGTTCTTAATATTCCCTATAAGGAGATGTCGAAATGGCACGAGATTTAAGTGATACTTGCGCAGAAGAACAAGCCACAACCCAGGAATCACCACCAAAAGACGGATTATGGGAACAAGTCAGAACACTGGAGGAGGAATCAGGGCGTCTACAAGCGGAAGTTCTTTCTCGCGATGAAACCATTAAATTGCTGGAAGAACAAATTAAAGAAATGGAGGGGTCGCACAAGGCAGAAAAAGGCGAGCTCAAAAAAGAAATTACAGATTTGCGCTCAAAGATCAGATTACGAAAGGAGCGTATCAAAGAGCTCGAGAAGGAAACGAGAAAGAAGGACGAGAGAATCGATTCTCAAGAGAGCATCATCAAAAAGCTAGAAGCAGGTGCGGCCTGCCGCACAATGAGACTCTCGAACTTCGCGAAGGATATCAGAGAGTTGTCGCACAGGTACGAAAGAGAAGAAAAAGCGAATCTGCTGCGGCCAAAGAATAACGGAAACCCAGAAGAAATCACTGTATTATTCTGCGTTCCTGAAAAAAAGTACGGCGGAGGCGAAATAACAAAGCTGAAAAAGAGCTTTCCTTCTATCGCTTTCGTACAGCACGTCGTTTCGGACGGTATGCGCCACCTACCAGAGGCAGATGCTTATATTACTCACAATCTATTGCCCCATTCAACCACGGAACGCATAGCCAGCGTACTTGGACCAAACCGCACAATCATCCATTACAGAAAAAGAAATTATGTCTTGGAAAGAATCAAAGCTCTCTCTCAAGGCAAACCCTAGACAAATACAAAAAGCTCCGAGACCAACTCGGGGCTTGTTTATTTGGCGGATCCAATTCCCTAGGCTTTTTTACGATGGATAACATTCTTAACGAAAGCGCTGGCTTCTAAAATTACCACTATAATCATCATTGCTAGATATGCCCAATGTAGCCAGTGACTTGGCCGGCCGTTGCGTAGAAAAGCGTGATATACAACATGTAATCCAGACGTATAAAAAATTACGTAGGCAAAAGCGTGTAGCCACCTCCAAGAATCAACGCCTAATAGCTTGATGATTTTACTGAAAGAAGTAATTGCCAAGATAGTCGTCCAAAAAAGAGCCACCAATCCCAGAATAGCCGCTAATGACCATCTGATTTTCCAATTGTCGCCAGAAAAAACCAATAAAAAATGTATGACAGATAAAATCGCAAACCAAATACCCAGTTCTCCTCGCCAACTCCAAGGAATCCCCCATGGTAAAACTCTTATAGATGGTTTAATAAGTTGCATCCACGGCCCTATTATAAGTATCAAGAATAAAAGCACGAATGATGCTCCGGCAACGGCTCTATTCAAGCTTATTCCGGACAACAAAAAAACATACACTAATAACAATGACAAACCAAAAACAACGATATGGTTTAAGGGTTTATTTTTGGCATCTAGTAAACGACTTACCTGCTCCATGAAAAAAGCATCTATTCTACTCCCAATAATTCAATCTCAAAAACAAGGGCTGCGTTTGGCGGAATCATGCCTGGTATTCCATTTGCCCCATAGGCTAAATCTGGCGGAATGGTTAATTTTCTCTTGCCGCCAACTTTCATACCTAAAACGCCCTGATCCCAACCAGAGATAACTCTTCCGGCTCCCAACTCAAAAGAAAATGGCTGTCCTCTATCCAAAGAACTGTCAAATTTCGTTCCGTCCAAAAGCGTACCCGTGTAGTGCGCTGTAATAGTATTGCCAGCTTTGGCCTCTGCGCCATTTCCAGTTTTAATATCTTCAATTTTTAGACCGTTTTCCATAATTTTTAATTGTTGATTTTGTCCAACCGAAGAAGTTTCTTCTTTTTTGGGTAGGAAGTAAAAAATCAACAATATTACTAATATTATCGCCAAACCAATTAAATATTTTGTCTGTCTCATAGTTATTATAAATTTATTGATCATCTCGAACTATTTTAGTTTCGCACAAACACCAAGAAAACAAAAGCGTCCAGGCTATTGCCAAAACGCTCTTGATACAAACCCGAAAACTACGCTTGCTTGTTTTCTGAGTCGTACTTTCTCCAAGCCGCAGATACCGACGGTTCAACATTATCAAGCTCTGCCAATATGCTTTCTTTAATTTCTGATGTAGTAATTTCTTCTTTGGTGTCTGCCATTCCTACAACCACCGCAGTAACCTGCTCCACAACTTCCTTTTTCTTTTCCTCTTCTAATCCAGCTTCTGTTGCGGCCATCGATATCGCATTCCTAATTTTTCCGGCATCAAAAGGTTCTTTTGTGCCGTCTCTTTTTACAACTTCTTTTGCCATTTTTTTTCAGCTACGCTGGAAAAACAGCGCAGCGATTAATTATTTTTTTCTTCCCGCTTCAGCGGGACAGCGAAGCGGTTAATAATTATTATTAATATGCCGACCTAAAAATCTTTATCTTCGTAGTTCTCATCTTCCTTGAGGTCAATGTTTTTCTTAATTTCTTCAAATTCATTCTCAATCGATTTAAGTCTTGCCTTGCTTTCTTTTATTAAAGAGATGGCTTTTTTAACCTTCTCTAGTCCCTCTTCAACATCAATTTCCTCTCGCTTATCAAACCATTCAGTAATTTCAGCCAATTGTTTTAAATTCTTATTTAAATTTCCTGAGTCTTTTTTATCTTTTGCCATTTGATTTATGGGATGTATTAAAATTATTTAACAGGGTGAATCTTCTTTACTTCAGAACCAATTTCACCATCAGATACTTTCAAACTAAATCCTTCTCCTATTTTTATATCTTTAGTGCTTCTAATAATTTTCTTACCAGCCATTGCTATGCTATATCCCAACTCCAACTGTCTTGCGGGATCATTAGAAGAAACGACCTCTTGCGCGTGCTGTATCTTTTGAGATATTTCTTGGAGTAACGATTTGAATCCGGTAATAGATTTCTCCAAACAATACTCTAAGCTCATTTTAGCACTTGATAATTTAGTTTTAAAGCTTTCCAAAGAAATCTTTAGTTTATTTTCTATAACCCTATAGTTTTCAAAAATCTCTTCGTAGCGACTAAGAATATTCCTTTCGTATCTCTCGAGAAGCAAAACCGCCTCTTCCCACGATTGGTTAAGATAATTTGCGACGGCGGTCGGCGTAGAAACAGAAATATCGGCGGCAAAAGTTACTAATGGCTCATCTTTATGGTGGCCTAGCCCAACAATTACCGGAACCGGGAAATTCGCCACCTCCCTTACTAACTTTTCATTGTTAAAAGACATCAAAGACTCAAAAGATCCCCCGCCTCGGATTATTGCCAAAACATCAATATCCTCTTTCTTAAAGGACTTCAACGATCTTAAGAGATCGACCACCGCTTCTTGCCCTTCTACTCTGGAATCTATCATTTTAATCCTAAATCCAAACTTACCCATATTGTTAAGAAAATCTGCCAAAGCTGCTCCCTGTTTGGAAGTAATTAATCCAATTCTCTGGGCGTATTTGGGAATTGATCTTTTTCTTGCTTCGTCAAAAAGCCCCTCGCCAGATAGTTGTTTCTTTAATCTTTCATATTGTTTTTTTAATTCTCCTTCACCCGCCAACTCGATAACTTCTGCTATAAAAGAGAATTTACCCAAAGGCGCATAGATTTCGGGATATCCCTTGGCGATGATTTTCATTCCATCTTCAAGCTTTATACCGTACATATTGTAGGCGGATTTCCAGATTATGGAATTGATAATTGCTCCATCTTGTTCGTCTTTAAGGGAAAAATACACATGACCAGAAGAGGCTATTTTTCTTTCTGAAACCTCGCCTATAATTTTTGCTTTGAATTTTTTAAGGCCAATATTCAAAAGCGTTATGTATTCTGAAACAGAAAAAATCCTTTCATCGGTATTATTGTTTTCTGTTATTTCATTTTTCTCCATATCACCCCAGCGCAATAAAGCTTAACAACCCTTTAATTGCCATGATAATTGCCACTATGATAAGAAACTGCCATGGTAGATTAAAAAATATACCCAAAACAATCAATATAGCAACGACTATATCCGTAATACTGCCTATATCCGCTATGCTAATCAATGATTTTAAAAAAAGGCCGATTGGTATCAAAATTAAAGCCGCCAATGGCACCTTTATATCAAAACCTTGCGACAATAAAATTGCTGCCGCAATTAGATCGATAACCCCCAAAAACAACATCATAATGGTTGTATTCTAACATACAAAATCAGCCAAAAGAAAAAAGGGTCGATTTCGACCCTTCGGATGGATGCTAAGTATCCGCAAATTTTGGCTGGACGAACTTGGGGATTCTTAGCTTTCTTCGGAGCTTTCCGACTCGATCTGCTGTCACGCCTGCGTGTTCAGCAATAACCGTATCGGGCAATCTGCCGAGAAAAGAATGAACCTTCTGCTGCCATCCCGTAATTTCATCAAATGCGTATTCGATCCCGATCTGTTTGAATCCAGCTTTCAAACTTCCATGATGAAAAATTACTGAATGGTAAAGGCCTGTTTCTCGGCGCATAATTTCTTCTGCTAGCAGATTTTCCATGCCCCGTAACCTTTCAAGGGCTTGGACGGAACAGAAGAATGGAATTTCAACCGAAGAAAAATCGCTTCGATAAATCAGCTTAGGCGTAAACCGATTGAAACAAGCAGTACATCGCGTAGTGAGGTCGTTCGGATCATTGTTGAAACCCTCAAGGATCTCAAGATCTGACAACTTGCGCCCACACTTAGGACATTCTGCTCGTGGATTATACTGTACTCCACGAAGTTCCTGGATAAGTGAGAGCTTCAACGTCAGTGCCTGACCCAAATACTGTCTTTGAGTCATTGCTTGTTCCAAATGCTGCGACTGATTTAAACTTTGAGACATTTTCACAGTAATCTCACCTCCTTCTATTGCTCTCGGGAATTGTTAATATGCTATATTTGACGATAACATACTGTCAAAGTCTTGTCAATAACTGACAAAAAAAGAAAAACCCCGCCTAAATTGGCAGGGCTTGCTTGATAAATCGAAAACGGAGACTAGAACGGTAGCTCTAATCCAGAAAGCTCTATCAGCAGGTCAGAAAGTGGGATTTTTCCGAGTGATGTGAGAATGTTCTCACGATCAATTAGAATCGCATCCACTATTCCTTTTTCCATTGCCTCCTTTGCGTAGAGAGAAATTTTTCCGCTGATCATCTCCTTGATTTCCTCTTCTCGATCTTCGTTAGGATCGCGCCAGACAAATGCATGCAAGATAGCATTGATTGCCTGTTTATTCTCTGCGGCGAACCTTTCTGATTTTGCCTCGAAGGAACCCACCCATCCGGTGGGCTCATGGAGCCCAATCACAGAAAGATCGCTTAAAGCAATCCTTAGATTGCATCCCTGCAGGGCCAATGCTGCCGCAGAAGACGCCTGACCCATAACCAAACCGATCACAGGAGAGGCACAGGCCCGTAGAAGAGCGAATGTCTGATTTCCGGCGAAAAGGTCTCCGCCCGGAGAATCGATAAGAAGCCATATAGGCTTCCCATCTTTGCCCATATCTATCAGGGCGCGACGAACATCTGGATACGAGTTATGGTCGAGAAGGCAGAACAATTCAATAGTCCGCCTCTCGTAGTTAACCATCACCCGTCCGAACACATCGCCCATAGAGCATCACCTTCTTTTTTTTTCGATTATTTTTGCTTTAAAGAGCGTTTAAATAATAGCACAACACTATTTTATTGTCAAGGAAACATGCAAAATAAGCAGAGCTTGATTTTTCGCTACGCTTTAAAATAAAACCCCCTCTGAAAAAATGAGGGGTTTTAGGTGTGATGAAACGGTCATCACTTCCGCTATGACTCGTGGTGCTGTCCACTATCATGGTCGTCAATTGATTCTGTTTTAACGGTTTTTGCCGTTTCCAACAGAATTAACGACGGTCGTTGGCCTGGACATTACGTCCTCGCGACCGGGCTTTCCCGAACCCCTGTATTTCAAGGGTTCCTTGGGATCGCCTGTCGCGTCGACCAAGTACTTATCTGTCGCGTCGAGACAGAACTTGTACTTCTTGTCGAGACCAGGATCTGCCTTTTTGTTAGGCATATTGGTAACCTCCTTAAGGTTGATGCCGGATCACTCGCGCAAACATGCCTTCAGCAATGGCATATCTGGGTGCCTGATTAGATCCGATGAATCTGGACAAGCAATCCAGAAGCACAATATTTATTATGTACTATTTTAAGTATAGCATACTGGCTAAATCTTGTCAAGTGGTACAGACAAAAAGAGAGGGAGTAGCCGGAGCCACTCCCATCTAAATATATCAAAGGATAATTCCTCTAACGTGCACGACATGAATCATGCCATTATCGTCCCAGAGACGAAAAAATGGGGCACATCAGCAGGAAAATATCCTATGATTTTCAAATAAAGATCTGTCATTGACTGGGAGTTTAATATTATCAAACCAAGTAATGATGTCAATATCAATGTGGATAAAAAAGACCGCCGGAATAAATCTGCGGGCGAAACATCGAGTCGGAAATCAGAATATATTTCGCCAATTGGCAATTAAGACAAATGCGCTATAATAAAATTAGATCGTTCTACCCTGAAAAACACTGGAGGCAGAAAATGGAAATCTTCGCAAGATGGTTCTTGTCAACCACCGTAATAGGGCTCGCCCTTCATTCCGTCGATGTGGGTTTAAGCGCAAACTTAGTTATTCTATCTTCATACTCTATGATTTTTTTTGTCTCTCATTTTGTCAATTGGTGGTTGAAGAAACAATCTCCACGCAGAGACAAAGAATATTAAAAAACGTAAAAATCCCTACAAACAATACAGTCCGTAGGGAGTTTTATTTTAAAAAACAGGTTCGCTATTTAATTAACTGCAAATTCCCATTAACTATAATAGGGTTCACGCCCGATAATTCTTCTTTATAAGACATCTCTGGAATATCGTTAAGATAATAAATCTTCTTTTTCAAAAAGAACGCCAAACCAATCTCCATTAAAGTATTTCCGCCGACATATCCCGGAATACCATTTTTGTCGTAGTTTAAAACCAAAATTGCGTTTGACCATTCTATTTTTTCAAAGTGCGCCATTATAGCACCGGATTTCCTGTCGCCAATCCAACCGGTATGATCATTAGTAGCTTTTCTTATCCTGTAATATTCTTGTACCGGAATTAATTCTCCTTTTTCGTTTTCTACTTCATTCGGGGGCAATTTCACTTCGTGCTCCATTTCTTCCAATTGCTTCTTTATTTCCTGCATTTTTTCGTAAAACGCGATACTGCCGCAGATTGTGATTCTCATATGATAAAATATTTAAAAACGCTTTAAAGAGTTAGTATGTTTCTGTGGGATTTACGGAGATCGACGGATCGAGCACAAGACAATCCGCCAGCAGGCGGATATGTCGTGCCCGCAGAACAGACTAACTCGTTATTTATAATGCTCTGAATTACGTAAATGAAGCAAGGCTGTTATAACTGCCATTTTGCTATACATCTTTCTATTAATCACTCCTCTCGTCAAAATACCGATTACTCCTTCTGCCCTACCAACCCTCGGGTTGTCAGTAATACCCATTTCTTTCGCGGCATCATCAACCTCGTAGTTATTTTTAAAAATCAAATCAATAAGCTTTTTGGGATATTCAAACATAGGCGAAGCCCCCAAGTGATACTCTTTGCCGTCATATATTGCGCACATACAAACATCCATATACCCGCTTTTGGTGTTGGGTACGGAAAAAATGCCGCTTTCCAATCCTACAGAGTAATCGCAGTCTCCAAATGCATTTTTTGCCCTATTCATTGCTCCCTTGATTGTTTCATCCAAAGTCTTTGGCTGGTTTGAAACTCCAGAATCCGCCTCTATAGAAACAACCTCTAACCCATCAAATTCTTTATATTCTCCAAAAGCTTCTCTCACCGCCTCTAGCTTTATCACATTTTTTGAACCAACATTAATTCTCATAAAACAAATATCCAAAACAACAAGGCAATTATAATTCTGTAGACGCCAAAAGAAATGAAAGTATGATTTTGAATAAACCGCAACAACCATTTAATAGCAATTATTGCCGCGAAAAAGGAAACGATAAATCCAAACGCCAATAAATGGAATTGCTCTAAAGAAAAACTATTGGCTGACTTCCACAAATCGAAAATTGTCGCCGCCGCCATTGTTGGCACTGCTAATAAAAACGAGAATTCTACAATGGTTTTTCGGCTAATACCCATCAATAATCCTCCTACGATCGTTGCGGCTGCTCTTGAAACACCCGGAACCATTGCAACAGACTGAACCGCTCCAATGGCAAAAACTTTCGAATAACTAATATCGCTTAACGATTTGCCTCTTTGTCCGCCGAAGGCGAGATCTTGCTGCAAGCGGACTCTTTGCCATTTTCCGTGCCAAATTTCAAACAAAATTAAAGCAATACCACCAATCAAAAGAGACCATAATACAAGCCGAACATCGGATAGCAAAACTTCTTTCATTAGCTTGTAGAATATAAACCCGAAAAACGCGGTTGGTAAAAAAGCCACAGATACCCTTTTCCATATTTCTTTATCGCCCACAACCCGTCTCCAATACAAAACAACGACCGCCAAAATCGCACCAAGTTGAATAGCAATCTCAAAACTTTTAAGAAAGTTTGAATCTGGAATATTTAAAAGCTTGCTCGCCAAGATCAAATGTCCTGTCGAAGAAATTGGCAAAAATTCCGTTATTCCCTCGACTATCCCCAAAACTAAAGTTTGCACAAAATCCATAATCAATTATTTTAGCATACACCGAAAAAATATTAATTCCGTTGACTTCCCTTAAATTACCTGCAATTATAATACCAGATCTTAGCCTGGAGGCATAAAATGAATATATGGTTCCCCGCTTTTCTTTTCATGCAAGCAGTCACTAGCGCAGTCTGCCTTTTGCGAACATGGCCTCCAACAACCGGAGGCAGTAACGACTGGCGGGCTTGGCTATACTGTATCGCCATGACCATCTTCGGGTTGATAATCTTTATTGGCTTTGGTATTTGGGTATGCGCTATGTTTCTTCTGTCTTTAGTTGGTGGCCTCAATCCATCTTCCAGAAAAACATGTTAAAGCAATAAAGAACCCGAAAGAATATGTAGAATCAAAAACCCTCGAGCAATCGAGGGTTATTTCATTCATCGAGAAACGAATACCCGAAACACTTCTAAGTCTCGTACACGCCGTCGAAATCAACAAAAAGCGTTATGATTTCCTTTTCTGTACCGATAGCTTCTTCGACAACAGATTTTCCTCTTCTTAATTCTTCTTCGTAGAATGACCTGTCGTTCTTTCCTCCGTAAGCCCCGCATTCTTGATGCGCCATCAAAATAACCTTTTTAGCATTGTGTAGCCTTATAGATGCCTGGATCTGGCGCAAGATAAAATCCCTGTCCGATTCATTTTCAGGTGATGCCAATGATTTTGCCCCACCAGCCACCTTGATGATATCGAATTTACTATCCGGCATCGTTTGAAGAAACACCCCCAAGACTGGATCAAATCGAGCATCAAAGCACCATAAAATAACAGCCCCTGCTTCATAATGCTCTTTTCCCGAATCGACATCGAGTAATTTTTGGATTGTTTGAGTATTCATATCTCTTCCTTTTTTTAAGATCTAACAAAATAAGATACAGGAAATATATAAAAAGTCAATAATAAAATCAGCCAACAAGGATAGTAAGAAAAGTTTTGTCTTTATTTCTCTTTACTTCTAGAAAACCATTATCTGCCTCAAAAAACTTTTCATCGCCTTGTTCGTCAATAACTTTAATCACGCAAGGCTTAACAGCAGTAAGCAATGGCCTATGTTGAGGTAAAACCGTAATCTCTCCAGAGCTCGTCATTATGTTCAA
>CAZFEY010000022.1:8032-12576 GCA_964518135.1 uncultured Candidatus Saccharibacteria bacterium | reverse complement strand
TTATAGTTGAGCTGGGTTTTCTCAGATAAACCTTTTTCAACTTCACAATAATCTAAAAAATTAGGAATATGTTTTATAATAGGTAAGTCAGAATTTTTCATAAAATATTTTTGTATTTATTATCGTATTTTACCATATTATGGATACCTGCCCGAGGAGACCTTTTTTAAGGGGTTCCGAGAGGGGTCCCAATACTAAGCTTAACATAGACGCTTAACCTACATTGTGCGACGTTGTATACCTCTATAATATACAGGCTCAATAGACCTGTCAATACTCCCCTTATAGCATATTGATATAAAAAGACGCGTGATAGAGGATGTTTATCTTGAACGATAAAGATCACGCGTCTGCAATTATGTAGCCGGCTAATTGTTCCGACTGAATCACTGAAAATAATATAACAAATATAAAAAATTTTACAAATAAAATTAAAAAAAACACCCATTAAGAGTGAGTTTAATTATTCGAATACGGCATAGGCCTATACTTATAGATTATAAAAAAAGGGTGGGCACGCGCAGCATTGACCTCTACTGGGAAGATGTTGCTTGAATTCGTCTGCTAAGTCGATCGATTGACATTCTGGATTGCTGTCTCAGCGTTGCGTGCCCTTAACCTGGATCCCATAAGGAATCCCCATGAAACTCTCTGGCCCTGGACTAATGACCAGCTCTATATAAATGTACTGTCAGGCCAGATTTACTGATTCCATATTATACGATTTTAATTTAATGTCAATGAAAAATTATATCTTTCAAAAAAAATAAGGAGGCGTGCTACCCAATCAAGACTAATTTCTTCATAACATCGGAGGTGATGCAATGAGTTTATGTCTTAGCTGGCTCGCACGCCCTTCTCAATTTTAGAATAGACGAACTCGAAAGTTATGTCAAATTATATATATAAGAAAGGCGCGCTCGGTTGAGATATGTCTCGCTTTTGCGAGAATAAAGGGGTAGGAATTTATATTAGGAGGTGAATCCGTACCCTAAACATCTCAACGTCATAGCGCGCCAACGAACTTTGGGGTTCCTGGGAAGAAACCCGCGACGATTCTGACTGTCAATAACCCGATCATCTATATCAAGCCGCGAACCGAAGAAGCAATGTTCTAATCTAATAATATAAAATCTAGAAAGATCTATCAAGGTTTTCTTTAAAAAAGAGGCGCATTCTTTACATACAACGCAGTCTATGTTTGATTTAGACCATGTATCGTTTGAACGCGCCCTTTTCTTGCTGGTGAGCAATGTGTCTTTAGACACATTTATGCTCTAAGCAAATGGTTCCACTGAACCTTATTGTAATGATGAGACCGTAGTCTCAACACTATATATCAAAAGTGTACTATGCTATATATTAGAAAAATCATAATTATCTGTCAAGGGTCATGTCTTGTAAAAAGAACAGCGCGTGCAATCACTTGCCCGCGCTATTAAGCACCCTACAGCTTCTCTTAAAAAAGCCATCACGAAATAATAGATCGGATTGATCGTTGGATTCAAAAATTGGTGAATCCTTCCTTTGCGTTCAAACGACAATCTAAATCTTGTGCCCCGGTGCACAATTTGCGTTGTATCTAAGTAACTAATCTTATTATCCCTATTTGTAGCTTCCTGTCAATCCCTATCCCCAACCACATTTTCTCATCGCCTCTTTTATTCTTCCCAGGGTTTTGTTTCTCCCAAGAATCGCAGCCACATCAAACGGCGAAGCTGAAGCTTTTTTTCCGGTGAGCGCAACTCTTAAAGGCCACATTATCCTTCCTTTATCCGAAGAATCTACAATAGATATCAATAAAGATTCTAAATTTTCTTTCGTCCACTCCCCTTCCCCAATCGTCTTAATATTTTTTTCTATCTTTTTAAGAGAATCTGCAATTTCATTATCCGACATATCCTTCCATCTCAGCAATTCTTTATCGTAATTTAATTTATCCTGAAAGAAAAAATCAACCAGATCTGATATTTCAGAAAGTTTTTTTAGCCTTTCTTGGTAAGCAAATATCACCTTTTCCAACCAAGAAACATCTACAACCTCATTTGTTGCTTTAATTCTGTATTTTGGTTGATCTTGTTTGAACAGTTTTAATTCTTCCGGTGTCATTTATTTTACAATTTCTCAATTAGATTTGATTTTATTAAATAAGGAACGCATAATTCTGTCAACTTCTCGATTGATCGTTGTCTAATGTAAAAACCGTTCATAAAATCTAATCTTTGGATATTAAATATGGCTCCTCCTTTTTGTACCCTTTCTAAAGAGAACTCTTTTATTAAAGATGGCAGCGAATAAATTTCTCTCTCGTCGCCTGGATTCCATCCTAAAAATGCCAGAAAATTAATTATAGCTTCCGGCAAGTATCCGTCTTCGCGAAATGTAGTAACAGAAGGAGCATTGTGTCTCTTGCTAAGCTTTGATCTGTCTGGCCCTAAAAGCAACGGTAGGTGCGCGTATTGAACCTGGGGAAAACCCAAAGCTTCTTGAATTAAGATCTGCCTTGGAAGATTCGATAGTAAATCCTCTCCCCTGATAACGTGCGAAATTTTCATTTCCGCATCATCCACAGTAACTGAAAAGTTATAAAGGGGAGATTCTAGGTCTCTAGCAATAGAGAAATCACCTATTATGTTGGTATCAAGCTCAAGCTCTCCGCGTATCAAATCTTTTACTTTGATTATTTTGTCTGTAGTTCTAAATCGAATGATAGATTTTTTACCGCGAGACAAACATTCCTGAATTTCTTTATGCTCTAATTTACCGCACTTACCAGAATATCTTGGTGACTCCCCTATTGAAGTCTGGTATTGCGATTGAGCTTCTAATTCTTCTTCTGAGCAAAAGCAATAATATGCTTTTTCTTCGGATAAAAGTTTTTCCAAATATTTTTTATATACATCTTTTCTTTCGCTCTGCCTATGAAATTCATCCCATTCAAAACCTAACCATTCTAGCGAGTTTATAATGTCTTGTTCGTACTCTTTCTTAGAAGTTTCCGGATTAGTATCTTCTATTCTTAAAATAAATTTCCCTCCGTTCTTTTTTGCAAAAAGATAATTGAAAAGAGCGGTACGAGCCGATCCAACATGAAAAAACCCGCTCGGCGATGGAGCAAATCTGGTTCTAACTGATATTGGCGATTTGTGTGTGGTGGATTTTTCCGCCATAAAACAAATTATAATTTTAAATAATCCGTGAGGTAAGCAGCTATAATTTCGGCAGCTCTTGGCTTAACAAACTTTTTAGTGCTTTCTGTCATAGAATCCATTTCGTCCTGATGTGATATCAAATAATTTAACCTATCCAGAAAAAAGTGTGGCGTAAAATTCAATTCTTCAATCACTATACAGGCACCGTTTTTAGCATAACTATATGCATTCTCCACTTGATGGTTTTGGGCCGATTCTGGCAATGGCACAATCATAGAAGGTTTGTTGACAGCCGCTATTTCAAAAATACTCCCAGACCCTGCCCTTGAAACTATTAAGGTAGCGGCTGAATAAGCTGCGGCTAGCTCTTTTTCGTCCAGAAAAGGATAAAGATGATAATATTTATTTAATTCTTTTTTAATCACCACTTCTGATTCTGCCTTAATGGTCTGGAAATTTTTGGTTCCGCATTGATGAATTAATTCATATTTTTGCAGCATGCTGGATAAAACCTGAAGTATCACATCATTAATTCTTTGAGACCCTTGAGATCCGCCCAATACCAAAATAACTGGTCGCTCACCTGTTAACTTGAAAATTTCTTTAGCTTCATTTAAAGATCCGTGAAGCACGCTAGACCTAATCGGATTACCGATAGTAATAGTGTCTAAGGCAAAATATTTAGTTTTACCGGCCGGAAAAGAAGAAAAAATACCAAGCGCGAATCGACTTAAAAATTTATTGGCGACGCCCGGCACAGCATCTGATTCGTGCAAGAATATAGGGGTGCCGAGTATCCATCCGGCGATTATTACCGGCAAAGAACCGTATCCACCCTTACTGAAAATAACATCTGGTGCAAGGAAAAATATACGAAAAAAAGACTGAAAAAAACCAAGCGGTATTTTGAAAAGAATATCTACTATATTCAGTAAAACGCTTTTAAAATCAATATATCTTCTAATTTTTCCGGCCGATATAAAACTTACATCAATATCTT
Source organism: uncultured Candidatus Saccharibacteria bacterium (assembly GCA_964518135.1). GTDB lineage: Bacteria > Patescibacteriota > Minisyncoccia > Minisyncoccales > 2-12-FULL-40-12 > 2-12-FULL-40-12. The sequence continues at coordinate 8,424 of CAZFEY010000022.1, read as the reverse complement.
CTTTGGTAAGATAAGTCAAAGACGCCTCGTCTTTTGGGCCCATGTAGTAAAATCTATGCTTCCTGTCGGTAGAGAGATTTACCATTTCGCGATAAATGGCAATGATTGGAAAAACATGCCCCCCAGTCCCCCCACCGGTAAATAAAATCTTCACCCCGTTAGAAGTCTGTCTTTATATGACTCGCAAGTAACTTCGGACAGACCATTATAATCTATATATCCCCGTTGTTCGATCAGTAGAAAAATTTTTACCAAAATTTTTCTAGCTAAGACTTCTAACGGGGTTCATATTCTAATTATTTTCGCAAGAAAACAAGCGTATTCGGTTATTTTCGCAAGAAAACAAGCGTATTCGGTTATTTTCGTAGAAAACAAGCGTATTCGATTATTTT
>CAZFEY010000022.1:0-7932 GCA_964518135.1 uncultured Candidatus Saccharibacteria bacterium | reverse complement strand
AGAAAACAAGCGTATTCGGTTATTTTCGTAGAAAACAAGCGTATTCGATTATTTTATACTATCTTGCGATTTTTAGATATGTTCAAAAGCACGCCCAAAGCAATGAATTCAATGAGTAAATGAGAGCCGCCGTAACTAATAAACGGTAATGGTACACCCGTAGGGGGCATAACTCTTATAATAGATCCTATATTTAAAAATGCTTGAAAGACTATCCAGATAGTAATGCCTGTAGCAACTAATTGAGAGAATTTATCTGGTGATTTTTTTGCGATACCCAAACCTCGCCACAGGAAAATTAGAAAACACAGAATCAAAAATACTCCGCCAATAAAGCCCATCTCTTCACTAATAATAGAAAAAATTGTATCTGACATAGCCTCTGGTAAAAAACCAAATTTTTGTCGCGACATTCCATATCCTAAACCCCAAATCCCGCCAGAGCCTATCGCAATCATTGCCTGCTTTATTTGATATCCCTTACCCAAAGGATCAAAATTTTGATTAAGAAAAACCGTAATTCTGGCTGCAGCATAGGGCATTTTTGTGATCAAGAACCAAAAACCCCCAGCACCTAACAGAACCAGGAAAACAGAATGCCAAAAAGGAGTATTGGCGATAAAATACACAATAATGGTAGTGAAAGCAATTATAGAGAAAGTGCTAAGATCTGGCTGCTTAATCAAAAATAGTCCCACCAAGCCGAAAAGAGTTATAAATATGGCTAAGTTCGGAATAGACGATCTCCAATCCTGTTTTGAAACGGCCTTACTTTTCCTTGATAACAATATTTTTTCAGGAACTATATTGGATCGCACTTTGCTTTCCATCAACGCAGCTAGATAAAGAATAAATGTTAATTTTAAGAATTCCGATGGCTGAAACAAGAATATTTTTAAGTCAAACCATCTTACAGCGCCACCGTAACGAACCCCCAAGCCGGGAATAAGCACCATACCCACAAGTAAAAGATTGATTAAAAATAAGGCAAATGCATATTGTTTAAATATCTTGATATTAATTTTAAACGCCAAAAAACCAAAGATAAGAGCCGGAATCAGGCCTTTAAGGATTTGGTGTTTTAAAAAATAAAAAGGGTCTCCAAAACGTTCGATGGATAATGTTGACGAAACACTAGACAATACAAGAACACCAAAAACTATCAATATGGCGCTCACGCCCAAAAGGACTGGATCGGGATAGTTTTTAGTTTTTTCGGCCATACCAGGTAGAGAAAATTCAATTTAAATTATTAAAAACTTGATTTGATAAACTAAATGCGACTTTTTACCAACAAGTAGCAAAATTTAATTACTTGTCTTGTTCGCTTTCAGCGAACGGTTGAATTTCTACTACCTAGCATAAATTCTAACGTATTTTTTAAACAAATCTCCTCTTTCTTTGTAGTCACGGAAAACTCCAAAACTCGGAGCCCCAGGAGAAAGCAAGCAAATCCCTTCTTTTGAAGTATGCTTAAAACTCAATAGAATCGCCTCTTTCATATTGTCAACATGGAAATACTGAATTTTCTTTCCGTTTTTTCTATTGATAGAGTATTTTTTAACCAAGGAAGCAATATTTTTACCAATAGGTGGAAAAAGAATTAAATTTTCTATACTGTTTTTGCTAATCTTTTTAGCCAATGCTTCATAATGTAAACCGCTATCAAATCCCCCAGCTATCAATGTTTTGACCCTATCACCGAAAGCTTCGATCGACGACGCAGATGCTTCTGGCACGGTTGCCAACGAGTCATTGTAAAATTCTATACCGCGATACTTTCCCACGAACTCTAAACGATATGGCAAACCTTTAAAGGATTTAACGGCATTTATAAGATTATCCCTCGAAATATTAAAAATATCTCCAATGATTATTCCGGGCATTAAATTGGTAAGATTAAATTTGCCGGCAAGCTGGAAATCACTGATTTCCATTATTTTCTTGCCTTTGTAAAAAATATATTTTTCAGACAAATAACAATCGGAGTTTTTGTCTTGCATGGAAAAGGAGATTTTTTTAGATCTGACTACTTTTGTGGCGTTTTTTACAAGCTTATCGTCTTTATTATAGATCAGAATATTGTTCTTTTTTTGATATAAGAAAATAGGTTTTTTGGCGCTAAAATATTCTTTGAAATTCTTGTAATAATCAAGGTGAGCCGGGAATATATTTAGAAAAACAGCTATATTTGGACTTTGTTTAAGACCCAACAATTGATGGCTAGACATCTCATATATAAAAATATCTTTGGGTTTAGCCTTGATTAGAAACGCCAAAGATGGGTTTCCAATATTACCAACTAAAAATACTCTTTTTTTCTCTTTTTTTAATATCCGATAAATCAATGAGCTTGTAGTGCCTTTTCCCTTTGTTCCGGTGATTCCTATCACGGTACCCGGACAATACTTTAAAAAGATTTCAGTTTGAGAGGTAATTTTGCCCTGCTTGAAAGCATTTCTTATCTCTGGCGCTACAAATGGAATGCCAGGTGATTTAATAATCAAATCGTATTTATTGATTGATTTTAAATAATTCTTTCCTAAGTGCCAAACAATGTTTCTGTCTTTTTTTATCCGATTTGAGATTCGGCTTTTGAGTTTTAAATTTTCTAGTTTATCCCCCACCCCTATGACCTTATCTGGAAACAACTTTCGTAAAAAAATGAAGGTGTCAATCCCCTCTTCGCTAAATCCCAAGATAATTATTTTTTTAGACGATAATTCTTTTTTCAGTTTAAGAAACTTCATTTATGCAAGATTTACTACTTTTGGGTTTATTTTTATGCCTAAGGACAAACTGCTCATTATTTGAAAATTATAAGGGTTGTCGCTTACAAAGAATTGATGTTTTTTACCTTTTTTAAATAGCGAAGAAAATTTCCTATCACCCTTCAACTTTTCTTTAAATTCCAGCGATAAGTCATATGCAGGATTAACAATTGACACCTTTTTGCCTAAAACTGCGGCAATTTCGTCTTTCAGTAAAGGATAATGAGTGCAAGCGAGAACCAATGAATCAATTTTTTTATCCTTCATCGTTTCTAAATAATTCTTGATTATAGACTTAGTTTCTTTTTTATGAATCCATCCTTCCTCAACCAATGGCACAAAAAGCGGGCAAGCTTTGGTGTAAATTTTCAAATCAGGCCCAATTTTTAATAGCCCTCTTTCGTGCACCCTGCTTTTAATCGTACCCGGGGTACCAATAACTCCAATTTTCTTGTTCCGGGTAATTCGAGCTGCTTTTTTAATGCCAGGGGTAATTATTTCAAAAATCGGTACGTTCTTAAACTCCCTCTTTAAAGTATCTGCTGCCAACGCAGAGGCCGTATGACAGGCAATAACGATCGCCCTTGCGCCCTTACTTAATAAAAATCTCACAATCTGCCTTGAACAATTCTCGATAAATTTTGGGCTCTTTGTTCCGTATGGCAACCTTGCCGTATCTCCAAAATAAATAATCCGATGATCCGGCAGACATCTTAAAAACTCTTTCACAACAGTAAGCCCACCTATACCAGAATCAAATATGCCAATCATCCCGGTAGTAGAAATTCGACTAATTTTTAATTAAATAAAAATCGTCTTTTACTTCTTTTTAAGAATCTGCGACCTTGATTAGTTTTAAAGTATTATTCTTTTCTTTTAGTATCATCTTTGTCAATGCAAGGCTCATAGTATATATTTCTATGGCGCCTTGTGTCTTGTTGAAAAATTAATTTTGCGATTATGTTCTAAAAATCTTTTCTTTAAATTGCTAGCATATCCTATGAATAAGTCGTTATTCATTAAGCTCTGTAAATGCATGTGCATAGAACATAAATCGCAGTCTAATTTTCACTACCGGGCATATCACAATAACCTTATAGCAATTCCCACTATCGCCAAGACAACGCCGATTATCCAAAATCTCATAGTTATCTCGCAGGGAGTCCATCCCTTTGCCTCAAAGTGGTGATGAATAGGAGTGGCTATAAAAATTTTTTTATTTAAAAATCTTTTTGATATTAGCTGTATTATTATTGAGCCCACCTCTAAAACCAACAGGCCAGCAATAATCGGCAAAACAGCGACAGAATCAGTTAAAAACGAGACTACTGCCATTGTAGACGTAAGCCCCAAAATGCCTGTTTCTCCCATATAGAATCTGGCTGGAGGTATATTAAACCAGAGAAAAGCAAATAAAGTGCCTGCCACAACAGCGCAAAATGAAGCTAATTCTATTTTTCCTTGAGAAAACGCTATAACAGTAAAAGCACCAAATATAGACGTAAAGACTCCACCAGCCAAACCATCCAGACCGTCAATAACTCCGCCAGCCCAGGAAGCCAACATCACAATAATAAATAACGGTATATACCAAAAACCAATGAAGAGATCTATGCCTCCTGGAAAATTAAGAATCAAAGGAATATGTATGGTATCCCATCCGAGCTTTTGATAAAACCACCATCCTCCGACCAAACCAATAATTGTCACTATGAAAAACCTTCTGGCAAATGTCATTCCCCCACCAACATATTTCCCCTTACCGAAAACTTGAATAAAATCATCAAAAAAACCAACGATAGAGGCCGCGATCAGGGTAAAAAAAGGAAGCCAAGTTTCGCTGCGCGACAAAAAATTCAATCTTTCCATCCACCAATTCTTGGGCCAAAATGAAATTATCCAAAACAAAAGCACTATTATCACAACAGAAACCCAAACAGTTAATCCGCCACCGCGAGGTACAGCCATTTCTCTATCCTTATGAAGTTCATAGACGATGTTGGCATCTTCTCCTGTAATAGTTTTCTTTCTAGCTTCCTTCTTCCAAAACTTAATTCCGTGCAAAAGCTTTATTACCCATGGAGATAAAACCATCGATAGAATGGCGGAAAAGGCAAATAAAGAGAAAATTTTAATTACATTGAAAGTAAAAATGGTCATAATTCATTCTGGCAAGGATTACCACTCGTAAGCAAAGCTTGAAAATTACCACTCGTAAGAAGCCTTGAGCCAATCTACCATCTTTCGCATATCCCCAAATCTGTCCTCTGAACTCAACACTACATTTACAATGTGGCTAGATTTATCTGGCGCCCAATAAACAACAATCAAGCAACCCCCTGCTCTTGGCGTCCAGCCGGTTTTACCGGAAAGATTAGGTTCTATGCCTAAAAGCTCATTCGTATTGCTGATCTTGCGGAATAAAATACCATCTGATGAATAAACATCAAATTCTTTCTTCTGGGTAATACCCCAAATCGACGGCTCTTCTTTGAGGATACGTATTGCTAATTTCGCAATATCCTTTACGGTAGAATAATTAGTTAGCTCTGATTCTATTTCGGGATCAAGACCAGTAGGGTTCACAAAAAAAGTGTTCTCCAATCCCAGCTCGACCGCTTTTATATTCATCAGATCGATAAATTCATTTTCTCCCATAATTTCAGCCAATGTCAGGGCCGAGCCATTATTTGATTCGATCAATAGAAAATGAAGCAGATTTTTTACTGAAAACTTTTCAGAAACTTTCAGATTGCCATTACCGTATTCATTCTCCATTTCACCGGCTGCTTGTGAGATTTCTGCAATTTGTGAAAGGTCATAATTTTGAACAGAAATTAAAGCCGTCATTAGCTTTGTAACACTGGCTATTGGTAATTTTTCATCAATATTCTTTTCAAAAAGAATTTTTTCTTCTCCATCTCTCTTGATAAGCATTGATGTCGCTGATCTGGCTGTAATATTTAATTCTTCTGCATCCACAATTCTTACTGGTCTCGATTTTGCTAATTGCTGTTCATAATTGTTTACCTGGGCCAAAAGCTGCTCTGATTTGAGCGCTTCTTTGGCATAGAAAAAATCCCCTAATCTTTGCGCAAAAACATTGGCTCCCCACCAAAAAGAGCAACTGATTAAAACTATTAAAAATATTTTAAAATCCCTACTCATAGACGAACTATTTATCCAACGATTTAATATGCAACTCTTTTAGCTGATCTTTTTCTACGCTTGACGGTGCATTCATCATTAAATCTTTATTGTCTCCTGTCTTTGGAAAGGCAATAACTTCTCTAATGTTTGGTTCATGAAAAAGGATGGCTAAAAATCTATCGATACCCGGAGCAATACCTCCATGCGGCGGCACGCCATAATTAAAAGCGGTTAATAAATGGCCAAATTTTTCTTGAATCTGTTCTTTCTTGTGGCCCATTACTTCAAACACAGCCTCTAAGATTTCCGGTTTATAAGATCTTAAGCTACCACCGCCAACTTCAAAACCATTAAGCACGAAATCGTACTGGTGCGCCAACAAAGCTTTCGGTTCTTTTTTGATTACTGAAATATCTTCAACTTGAGGTCTCGTAAACGGATGATGTACGGCGTCCCATCTCTTCTCTTCTTCTTTCCATTCAAACATTGGAAAATCAACCACAAAACAAAAAGCTAGCTCGTCGTTGTCTTCTTTATTTTTCCTGATATCTGGCTTGTCAGAATTATACTTTTCCATAACGTCTTTATATTTGAGCCTTGGAAAAGGAATTTTTTGAATCTTTTTCTCTGGAAATAATTCTTTAACAATTCCCACATAAAGCCTTTCTATAAGGCTTAAAATGTCTTCTTCTTTCACAAAGGCCATTTCAAGATCTAGCTGGGTAAATTCGGCCTGTCTGTCGCCTCGCGGATCTTCATCTCGTAAGCATCTGGCTATTTGAAAATATTTCTCGAAGCCTGCCACCATTAATAATTGTTTGTACTGCTGGGGCGATTGCGGAAGAGCATAGAATTTCCCGGGTTGAAGTCTGGCTGGAACCAAAAAATCGCGAGCGCCTTCAGGCGTCGCCTTGGTTAATAATGGAGTTTCAACCTCAATAAATCCTTCTTTGATCAAAAAGTTACGCATATACTGAATAACTTTTTGTCTGTTTCTTATATTCCCCTGTAATCGAGGCCTTCTCAAATCCAAGTATCTGTACTTCAATCTTTTGTCTTCGGATATATCGTATCCATCAGTATCAATAGGAAAAGGCGGGGTTTCTGCCATGGACAAAATTTCTAATTTGGATGGTTGGAATTCGATTTTTCCTGTCGGAATTTTTGGATTTACCATGCTAGTAGGCCTTTCTTTTACCTCTCCTTCAATCGATACAACCGACTCTGGCCTTAAGGTTTTCGCTAATTCGTAAACTTCTTTTGTATCAGGAGAAAAAACAATCTGTAAAACTCCGCCGCTATCGCGAAGATCAATAAAGAGAATTTTACCATGCTCCCTTATGGTATGAACCCAGCCTGAAAGCTGGATTTTCTTGCCGATAAAATTGATAGAATCCTTAGTTAAAATACGGTTCACCCCCACACCAAACGAACTTATATCCAAAGATTAGTATCTTAAGGATTTTCGATCGCCGTTATAATCCCCCCACAATAATCAATTGGTTATGATATGGGGGCAAGTAATTTAATAATACCTGATTATATTAGATTTTAAGCTTTTTGGAAAGTTTTAACCGAGCACTAAACAATAAAAAAGAGGGCGGGGAGCTCTGCCTGGAGCTCAACCCGCCACGGTTGACCTTCGGGATCAACCAAACGCACCTAACCTAATTATAATTATATAGAACGCGCTATGTCAAATGATTAATTTGTAAATGTCTCCTGCGCCCAAAACAGCAACAACCTCTCCCCCGCTAAGATTCCTTTTCAGGTAATTTAGAATATTCTTTTTCTCCATATAAATCACCTTTGGTTCATCTATTGAAGATACCAACATCTTGGCATTTACTTTCTTGGCGATCCCCTTCTTTTCCCTGCCTACAACGTCAAATACGTCTGTTATGATAAGCCTATAACCCGGAAAAGATTTGAGCACTCTTACAAAATCTTTAAAAAGATAGAATGTTCTTTGTTGTTGATGGGGTTGAAATATGCAGATGATTTTTTTATT
>CAZFEY010000021.1:0-12630 GCA_964518135.1 uncultured Candidatus Saccharibacteria bacterium | reverse complement strand
ACCAACAAGAAGATTTGGCAAAGAAGACGCGAAAGACATAACAATAAAAGCCACAACGAACTCCTTCCAGCCCAAAAATTTAGCCACCCTCATTAAAGCTCCAACGACCAATTCCCCGGAATAGTAAAGACCGAAACAAGACAATAAAAAAAATGGGACGTAAAAAATCATTTTTATCTAAAAAAATAAAATATCTCGCAGATTATCCCTATTAATAATACTGTGGCCAGCAATAGAACCGATTTCTTCTTTGTCGCCTTTGTATACATCAACAAGATCAATATACCATCTATGCCAAGCATTATAGCCCCTGCTAAGCTGATAACGGGAATGAAGCTCTTAATCCCTATCAAAAATAATCCAAGCGGTACAAAACAAGTTATTGCCCAAGCTATAACTTTTCTTATTTTTAAGTCATACCAGAAAATTTTCTCCAAAGTTAATCCTACGGTTACAAAAGAAGTAAATGTGGTTAGAATTCCTAAGGCGAGCATGAAATTGACTATTCTGCCCCCTAATATATTTTTTAACCCACCCAACCCCGATTCGGTTGTCTGATTACCAGTAATACCCAAAATTAAATAAGTAAAAAATATGTAGACCACAATTGCAATAATAATAGAAACTGGGATTACTACCCTGATTAATTTTTTATTATTACCAAGCATTTCTTCAACCTCTGGTATGATTGCCGCTCCCCACAAAGAAAAAAGCACGATACCATAAGGCAAGAACAATTGCGAAGCATCTGATGGTTGAGAAAGATTAGCTATCTGTAAATATGGCCTGCCCATAAAAAATATTGCAATAGAGGCAAGTATAAATAAAATCAAACCCCAAAATTCTACTTTGGCTATGGTTTTAATGCCAAACAAGATTATGATCGACGCTACTGCAAGATAAGTTATCGTGTAAATTATGTAGTTACCGCCAAAATACGGAGACAATAACTCTAGTAAAAATTCTCCCCCAACAATCGCGTAAGCCAAAAGAGCACCCAATAAACCTAGTACCCCGGAAACCAATGCTATTCTTTCTCCCCAACGGCCAAAATAAATTCTTGCAAAACCAGGAAGTCTTTTCATGTCCGCAGTTATCAAAGACAGTTCTCCAAAAATATAGTGAATCAATATAGTCAAAGAACCCAAGATTAAAAAATACCCAATAACTACCCAAAAACCTGCTTTCAAGGCTGCATAAGGCAAGGCGAACATGCCAACGCCGATTATAGTTCCGGCTAAAACAGATACAGCGTATATAATTTTCTTAACTTGGGACATAATTATAATTTAAAAAGTTAAATGCTTTTTCTTGCGCGAAAGAAAAGTTTAGTCAACTCTATCAATATAATATGCAAAATACCAAATCCAATCAAAATTGACCATTCGAAAATACCAATCGGTACAGTTTTAAGCAAGAAGTGACTAAAAGGACTATATATAGCGAAAATTAATAGCATCATTCCTGTAATTACGGTGACCAACACATAAAGATTGGCAAAAGGATTATATTGCCAAATATTTTGTCTTAAGTTCCGCAAAGAAAAAACAGAGAAGAAAGAGCCAATAATAAGCCCTGCGAAAATCACGGTTCTCGTCTCCTCAATTGGGTAGCCTTGATTTAAAAACCAAGCAAAAATACCCACAAGGACAAGGTCGGTCAAGATACCGACAGCTAGAATCAAAAATTTCATTTGTTTTGTCAAAAGAGACAAATTTGGTGGTTCTGGCGGCCTATTCATTATGTCTTTTTCTTTGGGCTCGAGCGTCAAAGCAAAAGAGGGCGGAGTATCTTCAATAACATTCTTCCATAATATTTGTCCGGGCAACACAGGTAATGGTAAACGAAAAAAGAGAGCCGTACCTATCAATATGATTTCCGTAAAACTACCCATTAGTAAATAAGTTAGTACTTTTCTTATGTTATCTATAATCCTACGACCTTCCTCTACGGCAACTACAATAACTTCAAAATTATCATCGAGCAATATCAAATCGGAGGCTTCTTTTGCAACATCTGTACCAGACCCTAATGCCACACCGATATTGGCCTTCTTTAAAGCTGGTGCATCATTAATACCATCGCCAGTCATAGCTACGATTTCTCCTTTTCTCTGCCAAGCTTCAACAATCCTTATTTTATGGCGAGGTTCTACCCTGGCATAAATTTTAATTTTTTCAAAAACCTCATTAAATGCATCGTCCGACATCTTGTCTAAATCATCCCCCTCTAAAATATTATCCTCTTTTGCGTTCAACTCTAATTCTTGGGCTATTGCCTTAGCCGTAAGCTTATGATCACCGGTAATAATAATTGGATTCATGCCGGCCTTCTTACAAGTACGCACAGCTTCTTTGACTCCTCTGCGAATCGGATCATGAAGAGTAACAAAACCCGCAAATACTGCTTCTCTTAGTATTTTTTTATAAAACTTTTGTCTGGATTCTATATTTGTCTCCTCAAAAGAAATATTTAAAGAACGATCCTTAGGGATAACCTTATAAGCCATTGCTATTAACCTAAATCCTTGAGCAGCCAATAAAGAATATCTTTCTTTAAGCCTTTTCATTTCTGTAGATAAAATGCTCTTTGGCTCTCCATTTAGATCAGTAAAGCTACACAAATTTAAGATCGATTCTGGCGACCCCATAGTGTAAACGATATATTCCTCATTGTTAAGATTGTGTAGACTAGCTGAATATCTAAGCCCAGAATCGAATATGAGCTCATCTATTTGATCTTCTTTGGTCAAAATTTTAGTTTTATTAAGGCCGGCTTGTACAGAAGCCAAAACTAAGGCTTTTTCAGTCGGCTCACCTCTAACAATCCATTGATTCATAGGATCTTCTAGGTTCTCGATAAATGCATCACTGCGAATAAGCGCTATTTTAAGAACCATCATGTGCGAAGAATTAGGTTTAAATGAGGATAGATGGATCTTACCACCTGGCAACTCTCCCGCTCCAGTATAAATGCCTTTAACCTCCATTTTGGCTTCGGTCAAAGTGCCAGTTTTATCTGCACAAATCACAGAAGTACTTCCCAGGATTTCTGCCGCAATTAACTGGCGCACAAGTCCTTTCTTTTTCAAGAGCTCTCTTACGCTGAAAGCGAATACAAGCGTTACGGCAATTGGTAATCCTTCAGGTATAGCAGCTACCGCAATTGCGACTACCATGAAAAAGATATCTGCAATATTCTCACCAACAATCGCGCCAGCCAAAAGTATTAAAACAGAAGCTAGTAAAATAACGATTGTAATAAGTTTCCCAAAATTTTCAATTTTTTCCTGGTAAGGCGTCTTTTCGTCTTTGGTCCTTTTGACTATAGAAGCTACCTTTCCTATTTCTGTTTTTAAACCGGTTGCCACAACCACCACCCTGGCCTTTCCCTCCTGAACGACTGTACCCATATAAACCATATTATTCCTGTCCGCTAAAGGAGTATCTTTCGATAGCAATTCTTCATTTTTTCGGGCTGGTAGCCATTCTCCAGTTAAAGCCGATTCATTAACTTGTAAACTATAAGATTTTACAATGCGGCCGTCCGCTGGGATTTTATCTCCTGGCCGAAGAATAAAAATATCACCAGGCACTAGACCCTCCTGAAATATTCTTTTTTCTTCTGATTCCCTAATAACAGAAGATTTCACCTTAACTAATTTTTTAAGGGCGGTTAGAATTTCTGAAGTTTTATTTTCCTGAAAAAAACCAATTAATGCATTAATCAACGCTATAGAGAAAATAACTATAGAATCGGGATATTCTTTAAGAAAAGTAGTTATAATCCCGGCCACAACCAAAATATACATTAGAGGACTTTTGAATTGACGCAAGAATATTTGAACCTTGTTTAAGGGTTTTTCTTCCGGTAGTTTGTTGTGTCCGTATTCTTTCTGGCGCAATACAACTTCCTCGGATGATAATCCGGTTTTATCATTAGAACCCAGTATTTTTAAACTCTCTTCAACTGAAATAATATGCCAATCTGATTTAAGCATTGTTATATTTTACATTGTTATGATTTATAATTCTATATAAAATATGGTTTTTATTTTTCTACAAAAAAAGTCGCCATTGCTGACGACGTTGTGTGACCACCTTTTAACTTATTCACCCAAGATCTCTCTATAAAGAGTGTTTTCGCCCGCTAAAAGATATGAGAATGTAAATATTCTCTGCCATTCGCTTTGAATATCTACCACACCAAAGAGCTTCCTTAAAAGATTGTTCCATCTGTCCACGGTACCTTGATTTGCTGCTAACTGATCGGAAACAACGAGACAACCACCTTCAATGATTTCGCGGATAGAGAATGGTTCATTTGTGTCTAAAAGAATGAGATTTAAAAACATTTTTTCGGCGACAGCAAAAGACGTTGCTGGATTCTGCCGCATTTCCTTTCTCTCTCCTTTCGTCTCGAAAACATTAAAGGCCGCTAGCTGAACGATCCTGTAAGCATCTTCTGTGGAGATGCCGACGACGTGTCCGTGATGGCGCAGAAATTCCTTTGCTTCTCCGGTTGCATAGCAACCGTAAGAATCAATAATCTCTGCGAGCATGTTGTCGGGGTAAACGACCAATCCCTGCAAAACCCTAGTCATTGTTTTTACAGAATGAACGGCAATGTGGAAAAGATCGGGCCAAGCGACTCTCTCGACAGACGATTGCTCGATTGCTCTTTCTTCCCATGTTGATATGTTATCCGTAATCGTCTGCGAGAAACCTTTAGCCATGCGAGCCATACCTTCTAATTGCTCGCAAGAGATGGTGTTTTTCTTGTGAGGCATCGCAGAGGAACCCTTTTGTTTTTTACCAAACGGTTCCTGATAAATTGGTCTTCCGCTACGGGCGCCAAGACGTATGTCTATGGCAATTTTGTGCAATGTCAGCACTATCTGACAAACCGCCTGCGCTATTGGCGCATAAAGCTCTCTGGGCATAATCTGGGTTGCACCATAAAACGGCTTAAACCCAAGAATACGCAGAGCTTCTGCTTCTACTTCGGGACTTAGTCCTCTGTAGTTACCGATGGCTCCGGAGAGTTTTGAATATTGCAAACTCTCCTTTGTTCTTGTTAGGTTGTTGATGTCTTCCATCAAAACAACTAGCCATGTAAGACAGCGTTTGCCGAAGGATTGTAGCTCTGCTTCCTGCCCATGAGTTCGACCGTTCATTACCGTGTAACGATAATTTCTGGCCATACTCTTCACCGTTTCAAGGAGTGGCTGTAATTGCTCCTCAAGCACAGAAATAGAGCTTTTGATCATTGACGCAAACGCGGGCTCCTCTGTGTCGTAAGAGGTCATACCGTCATGAAAGTGTGGCTGCAAACTCTCCGGCAAAAATCTTAAGCGCTCATCAAGAAAGGCGTTTAGGTCGTGGCGGGTTTCTTCTTCTCTCTTCAACCACCAAATAATATCGATGGGATTTGAGTGAAGCAATTCGCTTATTTCGTTATAAGCATCTTCGCTCATCTGCCCCAAACTAACCCTTGCCTTGATTACCGCTAATTCGGTTTCTTGCCAAAGTCGAAGCTTTTCTGGATCGGACCAGACTTGCTCGATTTTTGGCTTCTTGTATCGTTCGATCATCTCAATCTCCTTAATCTTAGGTTGTTTTTTGTTATTAAATTGTTCAAAGAACAAGTCTAGTGACCCCGACGGGATTCGAACCCGTGTGACATGGATGAGAACCATGTATCCTAAACCGCTAGATGACAGGGCCTTAAGCACGATACAACCTCTAGACCTGCCCCGTATTTTTACTGAAAGTAAATAGTTCGGGGCGATGGTACCAGTTATTCCTCAAAATTATCACATAATAACTAAATAGAAAAGCCGCCGATACTGCTGGCAGCTTATTTTTTCCTTTTATCCTTTTACTCCTACCTTCGGCCCTTAGAAACTCTATTCGTCTCAGGTCTCTTCGTTACATCCTGTAACGTTCCGAGTCTGTCACAATACGGGCAGAACGAACCTGTCGTCTTCGCGCCGCATATAGAACAAACCTTTTTCAGTCTAATAGTCACCCCCTTTCTTCTGGTTTTGCGTTTCCCATTTGCGCCTGGCAAATAAGGAACCCCGTTCTTTTTCGCCGCTCTTCGGGCTTTACACATACAGATGCTCCTCCGTAGGAATATGATTTACTCACCATCCTCTGTTAGAATGATGAGCCTAAGATCAACAAAAAATGCTGATTTAATTATAACAAGATAAAGAAAATATGCAAATCACTTTGTATTTACATCGTAATCAGGCGGGATTTGCCATAAATCGACTATGTATTTTGCCAAATCGTGAAATATTGGAGCTGCTGAATATTCTGCGGTTTGAGCTTTGGGATTATCTAATTTCACTAAAATAAGAAAACGAGGATGGTAAGCTGGGGCAAAACCTATAAAAGACTGGACTGTCTGATCAGAATATCCGGCCTTGTTAATCCCAATAGCAGACCATGGAACCTGGGCTGTGCCAGTTTTGCCTGCGATATAATAACCGGGAATTTTAGCCTCTTTTCCATATCCTTTTTCAACCACATTAACCATCATTGTGGCCAATTGATTTGCGGCTTGTTGCGAAATCACAGATTGATTTAGCACTTCTGGAATAATTTCTTTAACCCTGCCATCTTGGATAATTTTCGACACTACATAGGGCCTTATGAGTTTTCCCCCATTGGCAATAACGGACATGCCGCGAAAAAGCTGGATTGGAGTTATTTCTATTCCTTGACCAAAAGAAGCTGTAGCGAAATTAATTTCGTGTCCGTTTTTAAGATTTGGATTTAATGAAGATATTTCCCCTTGAAGATCGATACCGGTCTTGTCAAAAAACCCAAATTTTTCAACATATTTTAAAAAGTTCTGATGTCCAATCTGGTTTTCGGCAAAAACAGCACCGGTATTAATTGATTTCTCGAGGACTTCAATCATAGTTCTCTCTCCCCAAGTTTTCTGGGCAAAGTTCTGGATAGTATAGCCGCCTATTTTAAGAAGACCTGTATCAACGTATTTTGTCTGTGGCGTTACTTTTTGCATATCCAAAGCCATAGACATCGTAATGGGCTTAAATACGGATCCTGGTTCAAATATTTTTTGAATGGCAGAATTTTGGAAAATGGCTGCGCTGGATTCCTGTGCGTATTCATTCAGGTCAAAGTTCGGAAATTCTGCCATGGCTATTATTTCGCCTGTATTAGGATTTCCCACTATTATTTGAGCCGAAGAAAATTCGAGCCTAGATTTATATTCTTGCAATAACTGTTCGGCTACCGACTGAATATTATAATCCATGGTTAAAACAACATCATAACCTTCTTCAAATGTAGTTTGTAGCATTCTCAAGAATCCTTTCACGCTTCTTTCACTTATTTGGAATCCTTCTTTGCCTTTTAAAATATCGTCGTAGTAACCTTCTACCCCATATTGCCCTGTTCCTTCTCCACCCATAAAACCAACCAGCTGCGATGAGAATTTTTCTCTGGGGTAATACCTCACATCTTCTGTTGCCACATGAACACCGGGCAATCCTATTGTGCGAAAAACTTCTATCTCTTCTTGATTTAATTTTCTTTTGATAAGTTCGAAATCGCTATCTGTTTTTTGTATTTTTTCTACAATAATATCTTTATTGATATCTAAGGTATTACTCAAAATCTCTGTAATTTCTTCAATTCTTTCTGGATAATCAAGAATTTCTTTGGGGGAAATATATACGAATTCCCATTCTTTATTTGTGGCTAGCGATAAATAACCTCCTTGAAGGCTAGAATCTTCAAGTAAAATTTCACCCCTATTACCTTCAACTTGCGAAAAGAATTTCTGTTGTCCCTGAGCCAAAGCCTTCCAACGATCACCCTCAACAACCTGAATAAAAAAGAGCCTAGTCATAATGACCGCTCCTAATATGATAAAAACAATTAATACAAAGTTAGTACGCCAATTTTTCATTAGGCAGGCTAATTCGCTAATCGTTAATTATTACACATGATAACCGTAATATTTTTACCTTGCAATAGCCTGCCCTCCTAAGATTTGTATATATTCTACTTTATCCGATCTTTCAAGATTTAAATCAGATATAAGACCCTTAAAGTAAGCTAAAGAGTTGGATTTGGAAAAATTGATCGCTAATAATCTATTCTCTTTGGATAACTCGCTAATTTTATTTTGATGATCACGAATAGAATACACTCCCTTTGTCATAAAGCCAACCTGAATAACAGATAAAACACACAAAGCCAATAAGAAAATTATTACAATCGACCAAAAGATTTTAGAATAAGACCAGCTAGACAATAATACCAATGTTTTCATACTTAATGCTATTAATTATTATCTTTTCTTTCCGCCTCGGCGGAACAACTAAATGGTTATTTCTTAATTGCTACTCTTAATTTTGCCGACCTTGCACGCTTATTATCGTGAATCTCGTTAAAAGATGCTTGGATTGGTTTTCTATTTAACAACTCAATATTATTTTTACTTTTACTATCTTTAAAAAATTCCTTTACTATTTTGTCCTCTAACGAGTGGAAAGATATTATTGCTATCCTTCCTCCACTACTCAAGATATCTAATGCTTTGGGTAAAGCTATTTTCAAATTATCTAGTTCATTATTCACAGCTATCCTTATCGCCTGAAACGTCCTAGTGCCAAAATGGATTTTTTGCCGCTGATAATTACTTGGCACGGCTCTCTTTATAATATCTACGAGCTGGAAAGTGGTTTTGATGGGCTGTTTTTCTCTTGCCCCGATAATGCCCTTGGCAATTTTCTTTGCAAAACGTTCTTGACCATAATCTTCTAAAATTCCCTGCAACTCTGATTCTAAGTAATTATTTACTATTTCGCGCGCTGTTAAGTTATTTTCAGGACTATATCTCATATCTAGCGGTTCATCTCTCAAGAAAGAAAAACCCTTACCACCATCTTCTACTTGCCAAGAAGAGAAACCTAGATCAAATAGAATAATACTCACTGGCCCAAATTTTTCTTTCTCAACAACCTTATCTATATTTGAAAAATTTTTACAAGCAAGAATAATTCTTGGCCCAAACTTCTCAGTTGTTATTTTGCAGTTTTGGATTGCATCTGGGCTCCAATCTATCCCTAGCAATTTTCCATTTGGACTTATTCTTTCCAGAATTAATACCGCGTGACCTCCTCCATTTACGGTGCAATCTACGCAATTTTCATTTGGCTTTGGATTTAAAAGATCTAAAACCTCTTTTTGCAATACTGGAATGTGCACCATTTTAAATACCGAGCTCTTTTAATCTTTCTGCTATATCCCCTACCTCTTTTTCTGTTTTGTCTCTATACTCTTTCCATTTCGCCTCGTCCCAAATCTCGATACGATTATAAACTCCGGCAATTATCACTTTCTTACTTAGGAAAGCATAGTCTTTCAAATAATCAGGGACTAATATTCTCCCAAGGCTATCTATATTTACTTCCATTGCCCCAGCCAAAGTCATTCTTCCAAATCCCCTAGCATCAGATTGTGATAATGGCAATTGGCTTAATTTCTTAGCCAAGATTTTCCATTGTTCTACTGGAAAAAGAAATAAACACTGATCCAATCCCTTGGTAATAACCGCTTTCTTTCCTAATTGTTTTCTTAATCTTTGCGGGACTGCCAATCTTTTTTTATCGTCAATTGAGTATGAATATTCTCCTATGAACATATTAAATCAATTTTAATCGATGAAATACCGAGCACACACAATGGTCGATTTTTAATATAAAAATTATATGTGCTCGGTTTCATCGTCCGTACCTAAAGTAAGTTTTCCCCAGAAAATAACCGTTTTCCCATAGTTATCCACAATTACCCATCTATCATCACTTTACCCTACGCAAAAACACAGGTCAACAGAATAAACCACAATTAAAAATAAAGCTGAAATAAGGCTTTTTGCACAGCTTATTAACAATCGGCTTATATTAAAAATGAATGTTTTCCTCGCTACTCTCAAAAAATAAAAAACCGAGCGTAAAATTCCACGCTCGGTCTTAGTATTGTTTTTTCTCCTATTACCTTATTTATCTGTTATCATTTACGATCATTTGCTTTAAGTCACTATTGAATAATTTATAATTCAGGAACTGCCTTTGGTCTTGGTGTTGGCGTTGGAGTATATTGTTTTAAAAATTCTTGAAGATCTTTGAAATTATTTGGAGATTCAATCGTGAACTCTTCATTAAATCGAGAGAAATTGATTTCAATATCTAAATCGGCTATATTTCTACCTGGAAAGTTTAAAGAACCAAGATTAAGCACTTTTTCTGTTCTGATTTTATATAAATAAAAATCTTTCTTGCCTATCCAAACTTCAGCTTTTATATCTCCCGCCTGTTTTAAAATATCGTCCATTATAGATGAAGAAATTTCTTGAAAGTCAACTTGTTCCAACGGTGAATTATTCGAAATTTCTCCCTGATATTCTTTAAGAAAATCCGCAAACGAATTTTCAATTGCTTGCTGGTTAAGCGATGTTAAATAGTGATAGGTCTTAACGCCATTAACTGCCTCATCTGAAAGCGCTTTCTCTACGATATACCACTGACTATCTCCAAAGATCTTTTGTAACTGCTCAAAACTTTTTTTATTAGAATCATTTACGTCCGCATCCTGACTATACTTGAACCATTGCCCCTGAATCGGCCCGAGGAAAGAAGACAACATCAATGGAATATCATTAATTCTTATATATCCATCTTCTCCAATGATAAGGCTTTCGCCAGAAATAGATACAGAATTATTCTTCTGCTCAATAGAGACTGTAAAAGTTAAAGATTGTTTATTTGTGCCCTCTCTCCCGTCGCTATCGACCTTGATATCGGCGGATAAAGAATTCTTCTCTTGGTTCTCTATAAATATATTGATATTAGAACTTATCGTCTTGATTGTCTTCATTTTTTCTACCATTGTAGCCATAACCCTTTCTGGCTCTATCCTAAATGGACTCCAAACAGGATCCCATAACTTTGTAGCTAAAACCGTTGTGCTTCCAATCAACAGAATAGCTATCGTAACAAAAATAATAATTGTGGTTTTTTTGGGTTTTCGGAAAAGATTATCTGTTTGCTTAGAAAGCGACGTATCAGACAATATTTGCTGCGTTTCGTCTGTCATATCTTTTATAAATCAACTTTGTTAATTTAATTAATTGTTAAATTGAGCTCTTTGTCTATTTCGATCTTATCTCCTTTTTGTATCTTATTAGATAGCATAGCTGTGGCAATTAAGTTTTCCACCTTATCCTGGATCACCCTTCTCATTTCTCTTGCGCCAAAAACAGGATCGTAACCCAATTCCACTACTTTTTCTTTTAGTGACTCTGTGATTACTAAATCAATATCTTTCTCTTTTAGGTTTTTCTGAAGTTTTTTGAGCATTAGCCCGGCTATATCTAAAAGATTTCCTTTGGTTAAAGGTTTAAATATAACCAAATCATCAAATCTGTTAACTAGTTCCGGTCTAAAGATTCCATTATCAAAGATATAATCCAAAAGCCTTTTCTCTACCACATCCCAAACTTCTTTGGTCCTTCCTACTGGCTTCTCGGTTTCAAACGAACCCGCCTCTGTTAACTCTTTTAATACTTTCAGAATTATTTGATAGCCAGCATTGGAAGTAGCAATAATAATAGTATTTAAGAAGCTTACTTTTCTACCCAAGCCATCCGTTAAATGACCTTCGTCAAAAACCTGCAAAAATAAATTGACAATGTTGGGATGCGCCTTTTCAAACTCATCCAGCAACACTACGGAAAAAGGATCTTCTCTTACTGGTGTTGTCAGTAAGCCGTTTTCTTCAGTAGATCCAATAATTCTTGAGATATCTTTGATTGCCTGAAATTCCGACATATCCAATCTAATCATTTTATTCTCTGAACCGAAATAAATTTCGGCTAATGCTTTTGCGGTTTCGGTTTTGCCTACTCCAGTCGGGCCCAGAAACAGGAATGCTCCCATCGGACCCTTTCTAATTGTGATTTCTGTCCTAGCCCTTCTCATCGCCTTAGCAATGTTCACTACCGCTTCCTCCTGATTAATAATTCTTTGATGAATAAGACTCTCTAAATTCAACAGGGTTTCTTTCTCCTCTTCCTTAATTTCGCCGACCGGTATCTGGGTTTTGCTAGTAATTAATTCTGCGAGCGTTGATGGTAAAACTACCTTTTTTCTCTTTTGAGCAGTAGCAATAGCGGCTTCGTCTATTAATCCCATTGCTTTCTCTGGAAAAGGAAGATTCACAATATACTTTGCCGACAAAGTAACGGTATCTCTTATTGATTGCCAAGGAATCAAAATTTTGTATTTATTTTCCAGCTGCAAAGCTCTGTCTTGAATAATCTTGATTGTTTCTTCCTCTGAAATCTCAACTACCTCTACCTTTTCAAAAAGGGACAATAATTGAGAATTTCTTTCAATGTGCGAATGAAGACCATCGTAAGTAGTAATGCCAATCAATTTGAATCCTGGCGAATCCAGATAAGAAGAAATAAGTCCTGATATTTCAGCCGCTCCTAATCTTTGCGCAGAAACATCTCCAATATAATTATGTAAATTGTCTATTACCAAAATTATATTTTCTGCAAAAACAACTTCTTGAAAAATTT
>CAZFEY010000020.1:5862-13902 GCA_964518135.1 uncultured Candidatus Saccharibacteria bacterium | reverse complement strand
AGCCACTGCCGCGGCTTCAGGAAAAGGCGCTATGTCTTTTTTTGTTTTTCCAGTTCGCTGTTCTTTTCTGGTGATTTGTAATTGGTAACCCAGGTCACCTTTTTCTATGTTTTTCATAAGTTCTCTCATTTTGGTTTTATCCTCGAACCATTGAAAGGGGATTAATCCATCGGCTAGTAGCACAAGTGTATCTATTTGTCTTGTGGCAATTGTTTTGTGGTAGCACATTTTTAAATTTAATTGTCCGTTCATAACGGGATAAGCTTCTTTATGTTTCTGATTTATATTTTTCATTTTTTCTTCCATTAAAATTGGTGTGAATTTTGCACGAGCCGCATTTCTGTTGCCATTAGAATCTATCAATAAATCGCTGAACGTTTTTCTAAGATATTTTGATGCAGCTAAAACAGTATTGGGAGTAAATTCTATCGAATCCTTTTTATTCTTCCAGACAACAATACAATCTCCACCCTGGAGAATTTCTATTTTCTCTTGATCAATTTTCACCATTGCAAAGGTTAAACCAGCCAGACTATCTGATCTCAAAGCAAAGCCAGCTTTTTTCTGGAACTTTCTGATTTGATTATTAGCCTCCTTGGCGATGTTTAATAAAGAGTTTTTGATGTGGCTTTTTTCAATTGCTCTAAAATATATATTTTTTACTATCTCGCCGCTACTTAACCCACCAAAAAGCACAATAGGGTTGTTCTTGCTGTCGTATGGTTTGCTGAACGAATCACATACGGCCAAAATCGCAGAATGCCCATCTTCCTTAACGCAAACCCCGTTTTCTAGGTATTTTGAGTCGCCCTTATCTAAAAGGGTTTCTATTTTGACGATTGTTCTTGTTGTTGCCATATATTTATAATACACAAATTTCGTTTTTTTTGAATTATGCTGGGCTTTTCAACCCCCCTTTTTTGGGTTATCATGGGATTATTAGCAAGATAATAAACACATTTTTATTATGGCAAAAGAATACAAAGTTAATTTTATTAATGCGTCTTACAGGCGTTTTTACGAGAAACACAAAGAAGAGATTTTGAATGCGATAACTAGCTGTCTTGAAAGGGGTGATTTTATCATGAGAGAAGATTTAGACAGGTTTGAGAAAAACCTCGCCGATTACACCGGAGCAAAATACGCGGTTGGAGTTAATTCTGGCACAGACGCTTTGATGCTTTCTCACGAAGTTTTAGGTATTGGCAGGGGAGACGAAGTAATTTGTGTGTCGCATACATTCATAGCTCCTTTTCAAGAAACGGTTCATGTTGGTGGCACACCTATTTTAATAGATATTAAAGAAGACGATTGCGTGATGGATGTTAGCCAGATAGAGCCGGCTATTACGGAAAAAACAAAAGCCATATTGCCAGTTCATTTATCCGGCGTTGTTTGTGATATGAAAGAGATTTTGAGAATTGCTCAAAAGCATAATTTAAAAGTGATTGAAGACGCTTGTCAGGCATTAGGAAGTAAACAAGATGGTAAAATGGCAGGAACGTTTGGAGATACGGGCTGTTTCAGTTTTATTTCGCCCAAATTACTCGGTTGTTATGGTGATGCAGGGGCGGTTGTGACAAACAATAAAGACATATATGAAAAACTTTTACTTTTAAGGAATCACTGGAATATAACACAAAATGCTCTTTTGGGCGTGCAATTGCCACATCCTGAAATTATGGGATGGGGACACAATACAAGACTAGATAATATCCAAGCAGCTGTTCTAAATGTAAAGATTAAATATATTGATTGGATTATCAATAGAAGGAAAGAAATTGCTGAAAAGTATCTTGTCGCGTTTAAAGATTTGCCAATGGGTTTACCGTCAAGAAGAGATGGTGAAACATGGCAAGAATTTATTGTGAGGCCCCAGAACAGAGAGGATTTTCGTGATTATATGCAAAATGAAGCTGGAGTTGAATTGTTGATTAGGGACACAACGCCAAACCACAAATTAAAAGGATTAGGACTGGATCATTTCAATTTGCCGGTCACAGAGAAATTAGCGACAGAGCAAGCTAGATTGCCAATATATCCTGAACTTACAGATGAAGAAGTAAACCATGTTATCGAGAGTGTTAAAAAATTCTACTCTACTTAAAAGGGTCAACTTTCTTTTTTTAAAGCGTCAACTTTTTTTATCAATGTTTGATTTAATTAGAGTAATAAGAAAATCTTTATTTTTCCTAGCCGATGTTGTAGCCATCGGAATCGCTTTTTACTTAGCTTTCTTTTTAAGGTTTGAAGGAGGGATTCCTAAGGATCAGTTTTATAATATTTTCAGAGTCATTGTGTTGGCTTCGATTATTTATCTATGGTCCTTTAATCACTTTAAGCTTTATTCTTTTTCTTGGTCTTACGTTAGCACTACTGAGTTGTTGTCTTTAGCAAAGGCAACTCTGGCTTCATTTGTATTATTATTAGTCATTGTTTCAACGGTTAGAGACTATTATGTTTTCTTTGTTTTTCCTAGATCCACAATATTTATAAGTTTTATTTTAATTTTTATATTTGTTGGGGTGATACGTTTCGCAAAAAGGATTTATCTGCAATTTTTTCAAAAAACCACTTTTGAGGGTAAGGATAAAACTCTTATCGTCGGAATGGGGGATGCCGGAGAGCAAATTTTAAGGATGATATTGCATTCAAAAGATAGCCCATATTTGCCCGTGGGGCTTATAGACGAGAACCATCACAAAAGAGAGTCTATTATCCATGGGGTTAGAGTTTTGGGTAAGATTGATGATATTCCCCAGGTAGCAAGAAACAATAAGGTTGAACAATTAATAATAGCCTTGCCATCGTCTAATCCCACCATCATTAAAAGGGCGGTAAAGATGGGTAGAGAAGCGGGTATTCAAAAAATAAAATATCTTCCATTGATTGAAATGGTAGATGGTCTTTCTCTGGGAGATTTGCGAGAAGTTCAGATTCAAGATCTATTGGGTAGAGAGCCTGTGATACTCGATATCGATTTGATCAAAAATTTTATCGGCGGCAAAAAAGTTTTAATTACCGGAGCCGCAGGTTCTATTGGTTCTGAATTGTGTTATCAGGTTGCTAAATTTAATCCGGAATTTTTATTAGCCCTAGATCAGGATGAAACAGGCATTTTTAATCTTGCAGAAAATCTTAAGGATAAATACTCTCATCTAAAAACACAAACTATTGTTGCCGATATAAGAGATGATAAAAAGATGGATAGGATTTTTAACGAATTCAGGCCAAAAGTTGTTTTTCATGCAGCAGCATATAAACATGTTCCGATCATGGAAGATAATCCAGACGAAGCAATTAAAAATAATATTTTTGGAACGAAAAACATTGTCGACAGCGCCTTAAAGTATCAAGTAGGCAAATTTGTATTTATTTCTACCGACAAAGCTATTAATCCTACGTCTGTTATGGGCGCAACAAAAAGAATAGGGGAGATGATTTGCCAGCGCCACAATGAGCAAGGAAAAACCAGATTTGTTGCGGTGAGATTTGGAAATGTGTTAGATAGTCGAGGTAGCGTTATTCCGATCTTTCGAGAACAGATTAAAAAAAGAGAAGCGGTAACGATTACTCATCCCGATATGAAAAGATACTTTATGGTTAATTCAGAGGCTTGCTCTTTGGTTATGCAGGCAGGTGCAATGGGACAGGGTGGAGAAGTTTTTGTGCTTGATATGGGAAAACCAATCAAGATTTTAGATTTAGCCAAAGAAATGATCAAGCTTTCAGGCCTAGAACCAGACAAAGACATACCAATCGTGTTTACCGGAGTTCGTCCCGGAGAGAAGTTTTTCGAAGAGATTTTGAATACAGAAGAGGGAAATATCGCGACTCACCATCAAAAGATCTTCGTTACAAAACTTTTACCCATAGACAAATCTAATCTAGAAAATGGCTTGCAGAAATTAAAAGAAGTAGACAAGGAGAGGGTGAAAGAGATTTTGTGCGATATATTGCCAAATTACAAAACAGACCATAAAAATCAATAAATATTATAAAGGTCATTAGTTTATTATGAAAATAACAGAGAATTATAAAAATATGAAAAAAGCAGTAAGATTTATTCCATTTTTAATAATAGCTCTAGCTATTATTTTGTTTGTTAATTTTTACCCCAAAACAGCAAAAACGCAGAGCATAACGCCGCAGATAACCGGTTTGGAGCCAATACCTATAACAACAAGAATTGTCTGGACAGATTCTCGAAACAGTAATGACGATATCTATTTATATGATTTATCCACCAACAAAGAAACTCAGATAACTACAAATAAAGAAAGCCAAGGAGAGTCCGCCATATACGGTAATAAAATTGTTTGGACAGATTATCGTAATAGTAATTTTGATATCTATATGTATGATCTATCTACAAAGAAGGAAACTCAAATAACCACAAATAAATCTAATCAACTTAATCCCGACATATATGGTAATAAGATTGTCTGGAGAGACACTCGTAACGGTAACGATGATATTTATATGTATAACCTATTAACCGGTGAAGAGTCTCAGATAACTACAAATTCTTATAATCAAGGGCTTCCTACAATCTGCGGTAGCAAGATTGTATGGACAGATTGGCGAAATGGTAATTATAATCCAGACATTTATATGTATGACCTATCAAGCGGTAAGGAGCTTCAAATAACTACAAATGAAGAATTCCAATTAAACCCTGCCATATACGGTGATAAGGTTGTATGGGAAGATAATCGTAATGGCAATTTGGATATCTATATGTATGACCTATCTACTGGTAATGAAACTCAGATAACTACAAACACAGAAGAACAGCAGCATCCTGCTATATACGGTAATAAAATTGTCTGGGAGGATAGTCGTAATCAGATTATGCCTGATGTTAATGTGGACATCTATATGTATAATCTATCCAACGGTAAGGAATTTCAAATAACTAAAAACCCAAGAATAGAAGGAGGTCCCGACATATATGGTAATAAGATTGTCTGGCACGATACGCGTAATGCCACCTTTTATGACCCTCCTTGGATTAATAATTACGATATCTATATGTATAATTTATCAACTGGCAAGGAAATTCAGATAACTACAAATCTTAGCATCGAGATGGCCCCCGCCGTTTTTAGCCCAACCTTTTTCTTTTACTAATCTTTTATAAAACAAGGGACTTGACCCCGTTAGAAGTCTTGGGTATGAATTTTTTTAAAAAATTTCATACAGATTATCCAAAAGTGTGCTTTGGAAAAACAAAATTCTATACGTTAGAAGTGGTGTGTTTTTGGCGGTAGACTTCTAAGCGGGGTTGACAAATTATTTGTAATTTGCTAATATACTTTTAGTGGGTGTTCTTGAAGCGATTTGAGAATCCCAACTAAGTCGGCAACAGACCTCTCTTAAGCGAGGTCTTTTGCTTTTATAATTATCTTAATCTATAATTTAATTGGACGGGGGCAGCACCCACTAAAGACTTAGTAAGGGGTAAACTCCCCGTCCATCCGGATGAAAAAACAATCACGAAAGCTAAAAGATAATATAGAAAATCTTCTTCCTGGCGTAAGGAAGAATGTTTTATTAAAAAGATATACTACTTTTAGAGTAGGTGGGCCTGCGAAATATTTTTTCAAAGCCAAAACTGATCAAGATTTAACGAAAGCAGTAATAGTTGCAAGAAAATCTAGAATTCCATTTTTTATTATAGGGCACGGCAGTAATGTTCTTTTTCCCGATACCGGATTTAGAGGATTGGTTGTAAAAGTTGAAAACGATCATTATAAAATTAGGGAAAATAAAATTTACGCAGGTGCCGGAATGTTAATGGATACTTTGGTAAGAACATCTATTAATAAAGGATTAAGGGGTTTGGAATGGGCAGGTGGGTTGCCCGGAACTTTAGGAGGAGCTGTAAGAGGGAATGCCGGAGCTTTTGGTGGCGAAACAAAAGATAGTATTTTTGAAGTAGAATTTTTAGACAACGAAAATAAGATTAAAAAAGTAAATAATAAAAATTGTTTTTTTAATTATAGGTCATCGATTTTCAAAAAACGTAATTTTATTATTCTTTCTGCTGTGATTAAGTTGAGTAAAGGTAACAAAAAAGATCTTTGGAAAATCGCAAGAAACCACATACAATACCGTAAAGACTATCATCCCTTAACACATCCTAATGCCGGAAGTATTTTTAAGAATTACGACATCAAAAAAGCTTCCAAAGAAATAAAGAATCTTTTTACAAACGTTATTAAAACCGATCCTTTTCCAATAATTCCTACCGCTCTTATAATTTTGAAAGCTGGTTTATCTGGTAAAACCATTGGCAGAGCCCAGATTTCAAAAAAACATTCTAATTATATAATCAATCTAGGCGGAGCCACAGCTAATGATGTAAAAAAACTAATAAAATTTGCAAAAAACGCGATAAAAAATAAATTTAAAATAAATATTGAAACAGAAATTCAGATTATTGATTAATTATTTTATTATTTTCATTGTCAAACTTAATAAAGATGAATTTTTTGCAAGAAAATTCATTTTTTCATTTATTCACACTTGACAAACTTCCTTGAAGTGAAAAAATATACTAATGTAATGATTTATTTAATCTTTACATAAACAAAGATGAGTTTTTCTCAAGTAGTTGGTCGACTATTTGAAAAAAATCTAAAAATAATTTGCTCAAATACGAAAAAGATCGATTCGAAAGAGCGATGAACTGAAAACGATATTTGAGCACAAAGCTGAAATGGCAAAAAAGAAGAAGGCAAAGAAGAAGAAGTAAATTCTTCTTAACCGAGCACACAACCTACATTGCTTTTATGGAGATTGGTATAAAGTAATATAGGTTGTGTGCTCGGTGTTTTTTTATTGAGAAGGGGTTGACAAAATAATCTGCTTTTGATAGAAAGTAAATATCCGCAGACAGCCCCGACGTAAAGTCGGGATCCCGACTCCTCTATCAAATTTTTAAAAATGGAGCGTCGGGACAGGCAAACAACTAAGACCTGCCGAGGAATAGTTAATAGTTTGGCTTTTTACGATTATGCGTAAAAAAAGCGAAGCGATTAATTATTTTTGAACATCTGCGGAAAGCAGATTTTTTTCGTTGAATTAGTGGGAAATGCCCGGTAGTGAAAATTCGACAGCGATTTATATTCTATACTTATATGTTAAGAAGTATTAAGAGTAATGATTTATACATTGGATACACTAATAATCTAAAGAAAAGATTAACAGAACATAATCGCGGAGTTAATTTTTCCACGAAAGGTAAAATACCATGGAAATTGATATATTATGAAGCTTGCGTTAACAAAAACGACGCTAAAAGAAGAGAAGAATACTTTAAAACTAATCAAGGTCGTAGGTTATTGAAAAGAAGATTAAAAGACTATTTTTACGTAATTAAAAATTAGTCGAATTTCTACTACCGGGTATGGCAATCACAAAAGACAAAAAGAAAACAATAGTATCAGAATTGGAAAAGAAAATAGCTAAACAAAAATTGGTTATTTTTAGCGACTTTAAAGGAGTAAGAGTCAAAGAACTTTCTGGTTTAAGAAAACAGATAAAACAAGAAGAGGGTGAGTTAAGAGTTGCAAAGAAGACTCTTGCAAGAATTGCTTTTAAAAAAGCTGGATTAGAAATTGATACAAAAAAATTAGAAGGAGAGATTGCTTTTGTCTTTGGATACAAGGATCAGGTTGGGCCAGCTAAGATGCTTTATCAGTTTTCAAAAAATAATCCTGCCTTTAAGATCTTGGGAGGATTTTTGGAGAAGGAGCAGAAGGGGGCCGATGAAATCATTGCATTGGCTCAATTGCCGACAAGGGATGAATTACTGGCCAAATTGGTAGGTTCTGTGGCGTCTCCTTTGTCTGGCTTGGCAAATGTTCTACAGGGAAATATTAAAGGTCTGATCACTGTTTTGTCAAAAATCAAAACTAATTCATAATTCTATAAAATTATGGCAGAAGAAAAAGAAGATAAAAAAGTAGAAGTTCCAGCGAAATTCAAAGATTTGGTTAAGCAAATTGAAGAGTTGTCTGTCTTGGATTTGGC